>JAGGVO010000033.1 GCA_021157965.1 Candidatus Neomarinimicrobiota bacterium | reverse complement strand
TGATGGTCGCAACCCACAACCTGAATTCTATTTCAGCAGAGTCATTTTACCGACGAGATGTTTTTTGGGAGTCCCGGCAGAAAGGGTATAAAGGTACATTCCGCTGGATTTGTCTGGAAAGTTGAGGGACAGATGGTTTTGACCGGAAGAGAGATTTTTTTCTGTTACAGAAAAGATCTCCCGTCCCGACAGATCATAAACCGTCAGTTTGACATCGGCAGGATCCGGCAGGGTAAAGCGGATAACCGTCGATGTGTTGAATGGATTGGGATAGTTGCCGTGCAAAACAAAATCCCCGGGAATTTCCGGTGTTTCCGTATGGAGAGGGTATTCATCAAAACCCAGTTCCCAGAGCAGGGTAGCCATGAGCAGAATTTGTTGTTCTTTTTGCCAGATGGTTTCAAAAGGAAATCCTACAAGAGCTGTTCGGCAAGTGGTTGTTCCACCGGGGACAGAGCCGTAAAAACTCACTCCGGCCGTATAGCGCGGACTGGATTGATATTCGAGAAAGGCCCCACCGCCATTGACGGGCGTCAAACCGTCCGGATAATCCTCCTCATACACCCCATGGGCACCGTTGTCGTATTCCACCAGCACATCGGCATAAGGACCTGTAAGTATTTTTACAGGAACGTTGCCGGCATCATCCACTCGGTAAGCCGCCTTCAGGTAGTTCCGAATAAAGTCCTTATCCGTGGATGTGCCCTTGTTGTCCAGATCCCATGCGATTTCGGATCCGGTAGCGGCAAAACGGCCGCCCTGTTGGAGATATGTCTTGATCAGTCCCTGCTCCTCATCCGAAAAGGATTCATCAATCGTACTCTCGTCTCCGGTATTCCAGAAAACCGCCGGATAATCCTCCAGGAGAATCCATCCATCGGTAATGGCTTTGGCTGTACACGTGTTATAAGGGATATCCCAATTCGATAAGGCTTTTGCGGGTGCAAGTGCAAAATCATGATAGGGGAGAACATAACTGGCGCCTGAGCCGGTCCGGGTAAATCCATCCACAACCAGAAAAGGGTCATCTTCACCCATTCCCGAGGTTCCATAGGTGTCGGATGGCATGCTTTCGTTGCCATCCTTGTCCACGGAGACCAGGGTAACAAAGAGGGGGTCGGCGGGTTTCGGCATAACGACGGAATTCAGGTGCAAGGGAATGAGTGTATCGTGGATAGATGGTTCTATGTCATCCATGGAATCAAACATGATCTTCACACCGGTTTCATCTCCCTCCCCACTGAAAGGGGTCCAGGTGATTTTCACCGAATCGCCGGGCAGAGATGAAACCGTCAGGAGTTCAGGCTGGGAAAGGTAACTTACACCGCCGCTCATACCAGTGTATTTTAAAAGTGTGTAATCGGATAAATTTGCCAGTGTGTAATTCCGGTAATCCACTTTCCAGCCTGTGCTGTTGCCGGCGGCTTCCACGGCCAGAATGGATCCGTCTGCATTCCGTGCCACGCCCAGGCGCACGTGTCCCACTTTATGCAGGGCATCCGCCGGAAGAAACAGGTCCCAGTCCGCAACCTTTGTAAAGAGCGAAGTATATGAATTCATCATGCTTGTGGAATAATGGGAAGTAAGTTTCCAGCACCGGCTCACAAAGCCGGAGCAATCCACCCCCACGGCCGCACTGCTCACACCGCTGGTGGCGATATCCCCGGCATATTTGTTGTTTAAAAGTCCGCTGTCGTATTGATCCAGGGTATGAAACCCGCCCCACTTATAGGGGATTTTCCGGTTTTCTCCGATTTCAATCCACGGTGGAGTTTCCACTTCAATGCCGTTGACGGTTATCCGGCCATTGGTCAGGTTTTCAGCCCGGCAGTTCCATGCATGCTGTACATAAGTGTCCGCAATCGCCAGCGCCTCATCCCGGGTGACTCCCTTGGGCGCCGGCGTTGTCGGAGGGTTTTCCGGGGTTGCCTCCCAACTCTCATCCCTAAGCTGATTGAAGTGTACATTTCGATCCAGTTCCACCGGGTAATGGTATTCATGAAATGTGTTTTCATCTCCGGTTGTGCGGATCCAGCTGATGATATGAATCCCTTCCTCAGTGCTGATCATGTGGTGGATATTACCGGATTCATCCACCTGAAATTCCCGGAAGATTTCAGTCCACATGAGTACCGGTACATGTATGCGTGTGTGTTCAAAACCCTCCGGTGTCGTGACCAGAATACAGCGTTCCACTTTCAGAGGCAGATGTTCAACGATGCGTTCTATGTAAAAATAAAGATCTCCCCTTTTATCCATCCCAATCAGCCGTACCAGTCCGGGATTCTCAATATTCAGGTTAAACGTTTTTCCTGAAGCTGTCCGGACACGGACCGGATCTCCCGGCTGGAAATGGATATTTACAGGATTGTTTTCCCGGATTGCAGTTCCATCCAGGGTCTTTGTCACATTTCCTTTTGTTTTATTGAGGACAAATGTTTTGCCGCTTACCGATGGCAGATAGATGTTTTTGGAATAGGATTCATACAATCCTGTTATTCGCTCCCGGAAACTCTCCGGTTCAAAGATGGGGATAGATTTGTCTTCCAAGGATTTTTCCACCCGGTTGGCCGAAAGGAGGTACAAATCGCCGTTTTCCAGGATAAAATCATCGGCGGTGGGACAGCTGAAGGATTTTTGCCAAATCAGGGAGTCATTCTGAAAGATTTTTACGGAGCGGTTCCGGGCATCCAGTATTTGTATTTCATGGTGTGTTACCCGGAAAGCGGTGGGACCAAAACGTCCTCCAGGTGCTTCTTCATATCGGACGGTATTTTCCGTTTTACCCCAGGGGATGAAGAGTTGTGATCTGAACGTATATTCACCGTATAAAAATGATGTCAGAAATAAAAACATCAAGAGAGGTTCGAATTTTTTCATGGAATCCCTTTATCATAATCATTAAGCAATCAAACTCCGTGAATATAGTAAAAGAAAGTGTGAATACCCATAGGAGAGGAGCGAGATAGTGGACAGTGGACAGTCGGCAGTCTGCAGTAGACAGTGGACAGTCGTCAGTCAACAGTCAATAGTCGACAGTAGTGAGAAATTGATTGGATGATTGATTCGATTGTCTGCCCTGTGAAATAAAAGCCGGTTTGTCTGGGGGAATGACGCGTAACGCGTGACG
>JAGGVO010000032.1 GCA_021157965.1 Candidatus Neomarinimicrobiota bacterium | reverse complement strand
CAGAGAAAGAAATTCAGCCTCTGATAAAGAAACACGGCTGGAAAGTCCGGTATGTGGACGGAAAAGGCTGGCGACGCGTGGTGCCGTCACCCCAACCGGTAAAGGTTATCAATTCCCGCCTTATCCGTCATCTGATTGACGGCGGTGCCATCGTCATTGCTGCCGGAGGCGGGGGTATCCCCGTTTATTATGACGAAAAGGGGCATCTGGAGGGTTTTGATGCGGTGATTGATAAAGATCTGGCAAGTGCCGTACTGGCTGACGAAATCAGAGCTGATGAACTTTTTATACTCACGGGAGTGGATCAGGTCGCCATTCATTTCGGTACACCTCAGGAAACATATCTTTCAAAAATCACCCTTTCCGAAGCGAAGAAATTTGATCGGGAGGGACATTTTCCTCCCGGATCCATGGGGCCCAAAATCCATGGAGCGATACATTTTCTTGAACAAGGTGGAAAATCGGTCACAATTACTTCCCTGGACCGGATTGAAGATGCCCTGAATGGTTTGGCCGGAACGCGCATCATCCCCGACTGATTGACAGGAGGATTTATGAAGATACACGAATATCAGGCAAAGGAACTCTTTCAAAAATATCATATTCCCGTTCCCCGGGGTGATATTGCCAGGACTGTTGAAAAAGCCCGCTCCGTTGCCGAATGGCTTGGAACAAATACATTCGTTGTCAAAGCACAGGTCCATGCCGGTGGGCGGGGACAGGCCGGCGGTGTGAGAATTGTTCATACGGCTGATGAGGTCGCTGATACAAGTCGCGAATTGCTGGGGAAAAGTCTGATCACACATCAGACCGGAGGAGGTGGAAAAAAAATCCGAACCCTTCTTGTAGAAGAGGGAATACATATCCGGAAGGAATTTTATGTAAGTATGATTACTGACCGGTCCTCGGGGAAAAACATCCTGATGGCATCCACGGAGGGGGGGATGGATATCGAAAAGGTAGCGAAGGAGTCACCGGGGAAAATCCATATCGAACCCATTCATCCTGCAACAGGATTGCTCCCTTTTCAAAAACGCCGGCTTGAGGAGGCTCTTAAACTCTCCCGTCAGGAAGGGGAAATGGCGGGAAAGATTTTTGAAAACCTGATACGGCTCTATACGGAGCTGGATGCTTCTCTGGTGGAAATCAATCCCCTGGTACTGACCGATGAATCTTTTTTAATTGCTCTTGATGCCAAAATTAATTTTGATGAAAACGCTCTGTATCGGCATAAAGAGCTGGCGATTTATAAGGACACATCAGATTTGGAAGAGGGTGAACGAATCGCTGAAGATGCCGGTTTAAGTTATATCCCTCTGACGGGAAATGTAGGGTGCATGGTGAATGGGGCCGGTCTGGCCATGGCGACGATGGACATCATTAAACACTATGGTGGAAATCCGGCTAATTTTCTGGATATTGGCGGAGGAGCCAGCGTCGAAACTGTGGCAAAAGGATTTCAGATTATCGTCTCAGATCCCGGTGTTAAGGCAATTCTTATCAATATTTTCGGTGGGATTGTCCGGTGTGACCGTGTTGCCCGGGGGATTATTGAAGCGCTCAATACCGTGGATGTTCACATTCCGGTGGTGGTACGACTCAGGGGAACCAACTCCGAAGAAGCCGCCACATTGCTCAGGGAGAGTCCCCTCTCATTTATTGTGGCGGATACTCTGGCGGATGCGGCGCAAAAGGTTGTTCGGGCAACTGAAGAAAGAGGAGAAAAATCATGAGTATTATACTGGATACATCCTCCCGGATTGTCGTACAGGGAATTACGGGTAAAGAGGGTCAGTTTCATACGGCACAGATGCTGGAATATGGCACGCAGGTTGTTGCCGGTGTAACGCCCGGAAAAGGTGGAAACACCGAGCAGGGTGTTCCCGTTTTCAATACAGTGCAGGAAGCCGTCGATAAAGAAGGAGCCAATGTATCCATCCTCTTTGTCCCGCCACCCTTTGCCGCAGATGGTATTATGGAGGCGGCAGCTGCAGGGGTGGACTGGATTATCTGCGTGACAGAGGGGATTCCTGTCCAGGATATGATAAAAGTTAAAACTTTTTTAAAAGATACCTCTGCAAGACTTATCGGCCCGAACAGTCCGGGTGTGATTTCACCGGGGAAATCCAAAGCGGGTATCATGCCCGGATTTATTCATAAAGAGGGAAGTATAGGCATTCTCAGCCGGTCCGGAACTCTGACGTATGAAGCCGTTGCCCAGGTTGTTGAAGAAGGATTTGGGCAATCCACAGCCGTTGGTATTGGCGGCGACCCGATTATTGGTACCCGGTACACGGACCTTTTGCAGCTTTTCGAAGAGGACGATCAAACAGAAGCCGTTCTCATGATTGGTGAAATTGGAGGAACAGCAGAAGAAGAGGCTGCTGATTGGGCGAAAAATCATTTTACAAAGCCCCTTGCGGCATTTATTGCCGGACAAACTGCCCCGCCCGGAAAACGGATGGGTCATGCCGGTGCCATTATCAGCGGTGGAAAAGGGAAGGCTTCCGATAAAATGAAGCAGCTTCAGGAAGCAGGAATCTGCGTCATTGAAAATCCTGCTCTGATGGGAAAAACACTCCATGATCAGATAAAGGAAAGGAAGTAGAATGGATTATACACTGTGTATTATCAAACCTGACGCCGTTTTAAAAGGATATACCGGCAAAATCATGGATGATTGTATTCAGGCCGGATTTGTGATTCATGGAATACGTAAGGTGCAGTTGACAGAAAAACAGGCGAAGAGTTTCTACAAGATACACAAACACAAACCTTTTTTCAAACCCCTGATTGAGTTCATGACAAGCGGTCCTTCCGTTGCCCTCGTGCTGGAAAAAGAAAATGCCGTGGATGCATTCAGGGCTATCATCGGTGAAACAGATGCCCGGAAAGCAGAAGAAGGGACCATCCGGCATAAATATGGAGAAGATAACCGACGAAACGCAGTGCATGGCTCCGATTCCCCGGAAAATGCAAAAAAAGAAATTGCTTTTTTCTTTGCAAATATTGACCTTATTTAATAGTATTCATTATCTAACAGGAGGTTATCATGAAAAAGGTCCTTTTTGCTATAGTTTTGCTTTTAGGAGTTTTGCTGATTTTTTCCGCATGTGCCAAGAAATATCACGGTACGGTTGGTGAACCCATTGATGTTACCATTCAGAAAGACACGGAAAACGTGACCCAGTTTCAGTGGGCATTTAAGAAAAAACCGGCTGAATCCCGTTTGGATCCCCGTGATTTTGAACCTTCGGATTACGCGGAAGCGGTAACCTTCGTCCCGGATGTCCCCGGAACTTATGAAGTAATCGTTGTGATGATTGATGAAACCGGCAAAGAAACGGATGAGAGCTTTATTTATGAAATCACATTGGCCGGAGAGACAGAAGAGGAAACCTCCGAAGTGGTTGAAGAAAAACCGGTTGAACCTGAAAAACCTGCTGAAGTGACGGAAGAGGAGACCTGGCAACCTGCACCTGAGCCGACAGCTGAACAGAAAAAATCTTTCAAACCGCCTGTAAGCAAACCATCACCTAATATGTCCGCCCAGGAAGCAGCCAACAGAATTCCCAGTGATAAAAGCCGGTATACAATCCAGGTATCCAGTTGGACCAGTTACAAAACGGCTCAAAAAGCCATGAAGGAACTGCAGGATGCCGGATTTGATGCGTATATCCAGAATGCTTACCTGAGTCATACGGATAAGGTGTGGTACCGGGTGCGTGTAGGGAATTTTACAAACCGGGCCGATGCACGGAAAGTGGCTGAACAGATTAAGGAAAAAACCGGACAGGATACCTGGATTGATTATATGCGCAAAGATTACTAAAACCCACAGTGTTGTGTAAGGTTTACTTTCCGTCTTGACTCTTATTCAAGGATATAATAATTTAACCGGCTAATGGAAATATTGCTCTCACATATTTCCCATGAGGAAAAGCTCTTTGAATTTGATGAGCGATCGGCAGCCATTGGACTCCCGGAACAGTTCGGACGGGTTACTGCATCCATCTACATCTATGCACTGGGTCAAAAATATTTTGCCCGGGGGACACTGGAGGTGGATGTCCGCCTGACCTGCGATATCTGTCTGGATGAATTCGAACGCCACTTTAAAGAGCATTTTGAAGTGGTGGTAGACAGTGGTCCGGTACCGGAAGTTCCCGATGAGGAGGAAGTCCTTTATATTTCCCCGAAAACACTGAGTATCGATTTCAGTGATTTTGTCCGCGATCAGCTTTTACTGGCTTTGCCGATACAGAAACGGTGCCGTCCTGATTGTAAGGGGCTATGTCCTGTATGCGGAGCTAACCTGAACAGGGAAACCTGTTCCCATGAATCAAGCAGTCCGGATCCCCGGTGGGACAAACTGAGAGCATTAAAAATGAAAATTGAAAATTCGGAGAATTAGATGGCGAATCCTAAAAGAAGACATTCTCATGCACGGAGTGCAAAAAGGCGGACACACTATACGGTGGATGCCCCTGCCTATCAGAACTGTCCCCAATGCGGACACGCAAAATTACCCCATCATGTGTGTCCCAACTGTGGTTATTATAAAGGGAGACCGGTGATTACACCGAAAGAAAGTTAATGATGACTTTTTTCTCCATAGATCAACGATAAAAAACAGTGAAGCGGATTATTATCCGCTTTTCTGTTTGTATGTTGCACAGAGGAGACGTACAATGGATTCCACATTAAAAACCGCCCTTGTCTTTCCCGGCCAGGCCTCTCAAGTTGTCGGGATGGGGCGGGATCTCTATCGGGCTTTTCCCCCGGCAAAGAAAATGTTTGATTCAGCGAATGACATTGTCGGATATGATTTAGTTGATAAATGTTTCAACGGACCACTTTCCGATTTAACTCAGACCCGAATTACCCAGCCTGCAATTTATACTGTTTCGTCAGTCTTGTTTACACTTATGAAAAAATTAGATTTTCCCTATCATGCGACGGCCGGACACAGCCTTGGTGAATATTCCGCTCTCTATGCTGCCGGTGTATTTTCTTTTGAGGATGGACTCCGTCTTGTCAACGTCCGTGGTGAAGCCATGCAAATTGCCGGAGAACAAAATCCCGGAGCCATGGCCGCTATATTGAAACTGGAAAGGGAAAAGGTTGAAGAAGCCTGTCAGCAGGCGACAAAATATGGGCGTGCCCAAATTGCCAATATCAATTCACCGGGGCAAATTGTCATTTCCGGTGATGTGGAAGCGGTCCAGGCAGCCATGAAAATTGCAAAAGAACTGGGTGCAACCCGGGCTATTCAGCTTGATGTCAGCGGTGCTTTTCATTCCCATCTGATGGCTCCGGCCAAAGATACATTGGAAAAAATCATATATGATATTCCATTCCATACGCCGAATATCCCGGTGTATTGCAATGTGAATGGACACATCGCTGAAACACCTGATGAAATCAGAAAAAATCTCATTAACCAAATTGAAAACCCCGTCCTTTTTGTGGATCAGATTAACCGGATGATTGCCGACGGACATGAGTGCTTTGTTGAGGTAGGACCGGGCAAGGTGCTTCAGGGACTGATTCACCGTATCAATCCGGATGTGGAAGTAAAGGGGGTCTCAGAATGTCCGGACCTTCAGGATTTGTGCGGGGATCTGGCGGTGCTGGAACATGAAGAGTGATTTGAAAGACAAAAATATCCTGATATCGGGAGGTAGCCGGGGCATCGGCTATGACGTTGCCGAGCATTTTCTTAAATCCGGTTCCCATGTTATTATCGTGGGGAAAAATCCTGAGCGGCTTTCGGCAGCTGCCGAAAATTTATCAATATATGGACCTGTAACACCTATGCAATGTGATATTTCCGAATCCATGAAGGTTGACACTTTATTTGCAGAAATAAAGTCCCGTTTTACCACGCTGGATTGTTTGGTGAATGCTGCAGGGATTACTCGGGATCAACTGGCTGTCCGAATGAAAGATAGTGACTGGGATGCTGTGATACGTGTAAATTTGAATGGAACATTTTATATGTGTCGCAGGGCTATTCGGATGATGATGGCACAACATGGCGGATCTGTAATAAATATCAGTTCGGTTGTAGGACTCCACGGTAATGTGGGGCAAGCCAATTACAGTGCCTCTAAGGCCGGTGTGATTGCCCTGACCAAAACCCTGGCGCGGGAAGTCGCCGGAAAAAATATTCGCGTTAATGTAATTGCCCCGGGTTTTATCGAGACCGATATGACCAAAGATTTGCCCGATCAGGTAAAAGAAAATTTCTTAAATTCCATTCCCATGAAACGTTTTGGGTTACCCCGGGATGTTTCCGGCCTGGCAATTTTTCTTGCCTCGGAAGATGCCGCTTATATTACCGGACAGACTTTTGTGGTGGATGGCGGCCTGTCGATGTGACGAACCCGGAAGTGCAATAAACTGTAGATACACGAAGGAGATAAACATGGCTCATGTGACTTTTGAAGAACTGAAAACCAAAGTAGCTGAAAAGTTAAATATCGACGAAAAAAAAATTACACCGGAAGCCCGCTTTATTGAAGATCTGGAAGCGGATTCTCTGGATACCGTGGAATTGATCATGTTTCTGGAAGAGGAATATGGCATTACCATCTCCGATGAAGATGTAGACAAACTCAAATCTGTTGGTGATGTTTTTCTCTACCTCCAGACGAACGTCTGAACGAACCTGATACACAGTCCATATTTTCTGTGCACGGCCTTCCAGGATTATGTCAATGACATCACAATCCCTGTTTCGTAAAATTTCCCATAAAATTTCCCGTTTGCTTTCCCGGGACAAGAAAGCCTGTCTGGGAGATAAAATTTACCGTTTGTTTCCCTATCGTTTCCAGGATCCGGATCTCTTAAATCAAGCTTTTTTACATGCTTCGGCTATTGATCCCGAAACCCAGACCCGTGATGATAGTTATGAGCGATTGGAATTTCTGGGTGATGCCGTACTGGAACTTGTAGTCAGCCGTTTTCTTTTCCATAAATTTCCCGATTATTCCGAAGGGAAGCTGACGCAGATGCGTTCAAAACTGGTTAACCGTACCACACTGTCTAAGGTCTCTACGAAACTGGGCTTTGGAGATCTCATGATTTTAGGAAGGGGAGGAGAAAAGGATAATTTGCGGACCCTCCATTCTGTGTTGTCAGATCTTTATGAATCTTTTACCGGTGCCTTGTATCTGGATGGCGGATATCAGGTTGCCTCTGATTTTATCCATCAGACCTTGCTGATTAACCATCATAAGTACATACCTGCCCCGGATACACAGAATTATAAAGGCAACCTGTATGAATATTGCCAGAAAAACGGTTTGCCCGAACCGGTTTTTAAAGTGATCAGCGAAAACGGACCAGAACACGGGAAGGATTTTGAAATCAGTGTCATCGTAAATGGCGAAGTGTATGGTACGGGGACAGGTAAAAATAAAAAGTCTGCAGCTCAGGAGGCGGCACGATTTGCCCTGGGACGTATCAGGGAAGAAGAAAAAAATCAGTCGTCATCCTGAAGTCCTGTATTTTCAGTGATAAGTGATTCTCCAAAACGCTTTTCCCAGTCGGGGAAAAATGAGATGAAACTCTCTTTTAATGCAGAGTAAATATCCTGACGTTTATCCATTTTTAGTAATTTTTGGACCAAATTCTGCAATTCCTTGAATGATAAACCCCGGATTATTTCGCGAACAGGTCCGAGAAAAATGGGACTCACACTCAGCATGTCGATATTAAGGCCGACCAAAAATAAAATGGACAGGGGATCTCCGGCCATTTCACCACACACGGATACGGGAACTTCATGATGATGCCCCGAACGTATAATCCACTGAATCGTCCGTATCATGACGGGATCATAATGACAATAAATGTGATTTACTTTCTCATTGCCCCGGTCTACTGCCAGCATGTATTGGATGAGGTCATTGGTTCCTATGGAGATAAAATCGACTTTTTCGGCGAGTTTATCCATCATGAGGGCTGCTGAAGGGACTTCAATCAGGATGCCGATTTCGCAGTTTTCATCAAAGGGGACCTTTTCTTTGCGTAATATCTCTTTTGCTGTTTCAAAATGATGAATAGCCAGTTCCAGCTCTTCCAGTTGCGAAATCATGGGAAACATGATTTGTACTTTTCCATAGTGTGATGCCCGGAGCATGGCTTTCAGCTGGGTGATAAAAATGTCCGGCCGGTCCAGGCAGATCCGGATAGCCCGGTATCCCATATTCGGGTTATCTTCGTGAAGCAATTCCTGCTCAAGAATAGAGGCGATTTTGTCGCCACCCAAATCAATGGTTCGCAATACGACAGGCTTGTTTTTAAGAAAACGAACCATGGTGACATATTCCTGAAAAAGTTCATCTTCCGTAGGCAGAGTGTGCTTCATTAAATACAAATACTCACTTCTGTATAACCCGATCCCCTGACCGCCAAATTCTTCCAGTCCTTTCAATTCAACAGGAAGACTGACGTTTGCCGCCAGATGCACCGTTTTTCCGTCCGTCGTGACTGTCCTGTCATTCTTATGTTCGGCATAATACGTGCTCAGCTTTTGTAGGCGTTTGATCTGATGTTTATAAAGATGCTCCGTTTCATGGTCGGGATGAATAATCAGTTCACCCTTGTATCCGTCAACAATCAGGGTTTCACCGGACAAGGTGTCGTTTGCAATATTGGGAACCCCCACGATCATGGGTATTTTCAGTGATCTTGCTAAAATGGATGTGTGTGAGGTGGCTCCGCCGAGTTCAGAAACAAATCCCTGGACATTACCGTCGGATAAGATGATGATATCACCGGGCATAAGATATTTCGTAATTAAAATAACCGGCTCATCGCTATGATTGGATAAGGGTTCGACGGTTTCAGACAGGAGGACCCGCAGTACGCGCTGTTTAACATCCCTGATATCCAGAATTCTCTCTTGGAAGAAAGCCGATTCGCCGTCATCCAGCATTTGAATATAAACGTTCATGACCCCCCGGTAGGCAATGGGGACATGCACCAGGTTCTCCCTCATGTAGTTCCTGACCTCGTCATCAATATGATGATCCATTAGAATGGAGATCTGGGCATTGATCAGCTCGGCGTAATTGGATCCCAGGCGTTTTTCAATATGTTCACGAATTTGTTCAAGCTCACTCAGAACCGTATTCCGTGCCTCGTTCAGGCGCTCCATTTCCGAGTCAATATCATTCAATGAGATTTTTGTTTTGGGAATAAAATCGATTTCATGGGGACGATAAATCAGAGCTTTGCCAATGGCAATGCCTGGTGCGGCTGTGATTCCTTTGATTCTTTCGTTGGATACTGTCACTATTCTTCCGTCATACCAAATTTGTTGTTTGCCAGTTCAACGATGGCTTTGACCGCCTCTTCTTCATCTTCCCCATCTGCCTGAACTTTCAGTGTAGTCCCTTTTTCGGCTGCTAAGACCAGAATACCGAGGATCGATTTAGCATTGATTCGTTTCTCTCCACGACTTAAGAATATATCGGAACTGAATTTGGAAGCCAGTCCAACCAGTGCTGTTGCCGGTCTGGCGTGAAGTCCCTGTTTGTTTTTAATTTGAAATTCTGCTTCTGTCATTATTTGGTCCTGCTCATAATGAATGATGTGAATGAGCGAATGAGCTTTTTCTGACTGTCCGGTAATTTTCCGGCCAGCCTGTAAGCCCTGTCAATTTCCTGTTCAATTCGTTCTTCGGTTTTTCTCACCGCGCCCAGCGATTCGAAAAAGTCCCTGATTCTGCTTATGCCATTTTTGGAAATATAGTCAGGTGTCAGCATAGAATCAAGATGGCTTCTCTCTTTTTCATTGCACAGGGAGTAAGCCGTAAGCAAAAGGAATGTCTTCTTCTTCTCAATCAGATCACTTCCCAGACTTTTTCCCATATTTTCCGGATTACTGGTGAGTTCCAGTAAGTCATCCTGCAACTGAAAGGCTCTTCCGGTTGCAAGAATCACCGCTTCAATGATCTGAATATCCTCCTCACCGGCATTTCCCAGCAACGCCCCGATCTGAGCTGCTCCACTGAGTAAGCGGCCGGTTTTTAATTCAATCATCTGAAGATAATCTTCAATCCGGACTGTTTCCGATGGCTCAAAGGATAAATCGTAGCTCTGGCCTTCACAAACGTGGAGGATGGATTGGATAAATACCGGCAGGATGGCGTTTCGGACAGACAGGTCACTCTTTAAGATTGTCTGAAATGCCAGGGTGAATAATGCATCTCCGGAAAGGATGCCGGTATTAATATCCCATTGGACGTGGATGGCCGGTTTGCCGTGGCGCATGTTGTCATTATCCATAATATCATCATGAATCAGTGAAAAAAGATGGATCATTTCAACCGCCATGGCGGGAAAACGAGAGCTTTCCCGACTGATTCCGTAACTGTCTGCCATAGCTGCCAATAAAGCAGGTCTGATCCGTTTTCCTCCGGCATGGAAAGCGTAGCGGATGGGACCATATAAATCTTCGGGTTTTTCCGGTAAGAGACAAGCATTCAACTGATCATTGAACCAGGAAACATATTGCCCGTAGTATCTTTTAAAATCAGTCACGGTTTTGTCTCAATATATTTGGGTTGTTTCGGAATGTTGTTAATGTGGAACACCCGGTTAAATACATAATTTGCTTTAATACTGTCCTCATGTGCCGAAGGGTGTTAAGGATGCCTTCCCTGCCATTTTTATGATAAGCCTGATACACGGTATTGGCAGAAGAGCAGAGACGAGCGCCCAGAGCAATTCCTTTTGCCACATCGTGCCCCGTATGGATTCCTCCACCGGCAATACAGAACATCCCGGGACATATCTCCAGGGCCGTTTTCAGACAATGGGCTGTTGAAAGTCCCCAGGTATCAAAAGGATCCTTTTCCGTAACATCTCCTTTTCGCAATCGTTCAGCCTTGGCCCAGGAAGTGCCTCCCCGCCCTCCAAGATCCAAAAAACGGATGCCGGTTTGCCATAATTGCCGGATATCATTCCCGGAAAATCCATGACCTACCTGTTTGGCAATGATGGGAATATCCGATTCTTCAATAAGACAACTCAGCGCATCCGTGATACCCGTGAAGTCTGTGTCCCCTTCCGGCTGTATCAACTCCTGAATTTTGTTGAAATGGACTGCTATGGCATCAAACTGTCCGTCCCGGGTGAGTGCCGGTAATTTTCTTCTGAGATGTGGATCCCTGAGCTGAGTGATGCCGATATTACTGATGAGTGGAATGTCTGGAGCAATCTTTCGAAGCTGCTGTAAGACTGAAAGGCCTTCATGATTTTCCAGAAAACTTCGGACTGATCCGATTCCAAGAGGGATTTTTTCAATTTCAGCACACTCTGCCAAAGCTTCGTTAAGTTTATTCCCTTCCTCCGATCCTCCGGATATGGCTGCAATCATCAACGGAAAAGAGATGGAATAGCCCAGAAATGAAAGGGATGTATCCACACGGTCATATTGGATCCCGGCTGTTTCTGCCGGAACCCAGTCCCAGTTTTCAAACCCGTTTGTTGACCCTGTCACGGATAAATCAAACCGTTTGAATAATTCCAGGTGTTCGTCTTTCCGTTCCCGTGTGCTCATTATTGCTCTCGTAAATTTTTCCCTGAAGAAACAAACGGGGATTCATGATCCCCGCAGTAATGATCATTCTTCTTTTAAAGTTCCGAATTCCGCCAGTTTATTCATTATGAGATTTTGGATTTCTTTCAGCCTTTTTTCGGTCCGGGCTTCAAAACGCACAACAATGATGGGTTGTGTATTGGATGCTCTCACAAGTCCCCACCCATCTTCAAATTTCACCCGGACACCATCTACAGTGATACAATCGTAGCGCTGACTGAAATAGTCCACAGCTTTTTTCGCTATCTCAAACTTGGCTGTATCCGATTCAGCCGCCAGGCGGATTTCCGGGGTAGAGACAAATTTGGGGAGTTCGTCATAATAAGCATAGAGGGGTTTATCGGAACGTGATAAAAGCTGCGCAAAGCGTACTGCTACATAAATAGCATCGTCGTAGCCGTAATATCCGTCTTTGATAAAGATATGGCCGCTCATTTCTCCGCCAAAGGGAGCGCCTGAATCCAGCATCTTCTGTTTCAGCAGACTGTGTCCTGTTTTCCACATGAGTGGTTCACCGCCCAACCGGCGGATTTCGTCTTCCAGAACCTGTGAACACTTTACATCAAATACAATGGGTGTCCCCGGTTTTTTTATCATTTCCCGGAGGAATATACTCATCACCTGATCCGCCCAGATAATGCGGCCCTTATCGTCAACCACCCCGATCCGGTCAGCATCACCGTCAAAGGCAACACCCAGGTCATATTTTCCCGTTGCCATCATTTTCATTAAATCTTTTACATTTTTTTCTACTGTGGGATCCGGATGATGATTGGGAAAAGAAGGATCCACATCACAATAGAGTTCTGTCACCTCTGCGCCAAGGCGGCGAAAAAGTTCCGGGGCAACCATACCACCGGCAGCGTTTCCTGAATCGAGAACGACTTTCAACGGTCTTTCCAGTGTAATGCCCTGTGTAACTTCTTCAATATATTCTTCTTTAATCCGGTTATCCTCCGACAACTTTCCTTTGCCGGTTTCAAAATCCTTCTGTTCGATCAGTTTCCGGATTTCCTGAATTCGTTCGCCGAAGAAAGCCTTTTTCTGGTAGGATAATTTAAAACCGTTGAATTCAGGAGGATTGTGACTTCCTGTAATCTGTACACCGGCATCCACATCCCGCTTGAACAGACTGTAATAGTTGAGGGGTGTCGGGAGGATTCCGATATCAATCACATCAATACCGGTGGATAAAACACCTTTTGCAAAGAGTTTTTTCAGGCGGGGGGTTGTATCGCGGACATCACCGCTCAGATTCATGGATTTGGCACCGTGACGCACCAGCCAGGTTCCGAAACCCTTCCCCAAATTGATAACGACTTCATCCGTGAAGTCCTCCTGAACGATTCCCCTGATGTCATACTCCCGAAAGATAAAAGGATTCATGATTCTCTCCGTTTTTTCATACTTTTCATATTAAGTTAATTTAAGAAATCCTGATTGTTTAGACAGTAATTTTATGGGAGAGTGGAAGAACGGAAGGGCGGAAGGAGGATGGAGAGAGGGCTACATGATAGAATTTTTCCGGTTACCAATCCTCAGATCAAACCAATCATTTTTAAAAAGTTTGCACCTCGATATGTCCACCGTCCATCGGGCAGACGGCCTCCTCGGTGACCGGGTGCCGCTTTGCGGCTGGTGTGTTTGCATGGATCAGCGGGTGTTGGGGGCTTGGGAACTGACGATTGGTGACTGATGACGCCACAATCCCCCGGACTGAAGTCCGGGATTTTTCTTTTTCTTTTGTTCTTTATCTGAATTTGAAAAACTTTGAGCCTTTTTACAGAAAGAAAATTACACTACCCTGGTAGGTTTTGTTAAATTATTTACTCTCTCAATTATCCAGACTTAATATTCAATATTCCTTATTTATTGCTAAAATCTTTTTTCCAGACAGGGTCTAACAGCTTCGCAAGTTCTTCATCATATTTTATCATTTGTTGATGATACTCTTTGCTTTTCAAAGCCTCTTCTGTCGGTTCATCCATTCGTTTACCTAAAGTTCTCAAAAGATTGCGGAAGAAGCAGTAATGAGCATATTTTTCTGCTGAAAAGGTAGTCTTGTCATCATAGGTGTTTGCTTTTCGGATTTTGTTGTCGATGATAGGAACAGCCATCTTCCTTACTGAACTATTATTAATCATCATCATGCATAACTCGGTTATTCCTAATTTTGCCAGATCTTTTGTGTTCATAATTTTTTCCTCCTTTGAACAGTTTGTTATTTTGTTAAAAGTTTGTTTTCACAGAAAGCTTTTTGAGCGGCTTTATAGCCGATATCGATTATTTCCCTGGCTTTGTAGAAATCAAAAAAACCAGCAAAAGGGATATTTGGTTCAATCAATATGTCAGATCGATACGTTTCGATGGTAAGTTGCGCCAATTTCCTTTGGGTAATATAAATAGAAAGGCTTCCTATCTTTTTTAAATTAGGAATCCTGTAAGTCCTTTTCTTATTAAACAACCGTTCGAACCATTTAGCATCGAGGTTTAGAACATCCAAATATTTCCCTATCGCAGATGCCTTGTCTGTCCCGCCTTTGCGGAATGCCTGTAAAATTGGATTATCCTTCTGCCGGTTATTTGGAATTATCCTATCCAATGATGGCATCACGTTTACAGCTATGACAAAATCAGCCCCCATGTTTTGGACGACGTTGATAGGGAGAGGATTAACTAAACCGCCATCAACCAATATTTTGTCTTCGTGAATTACCGGCTGGAAAATGATCGGCACTGAAATACTGGCTCGGATTGCCTCAACCAGATACCCTTTGTTAAAAGTAATTTCCTGTCCGGTGAAAATATCAGTCCCTGTCGCTGCAAAAGGAATTTTAAGATTTTCAATTTCTATATCTCCGACTATATCTTTTAGAAATTCTTTTACTTTTGATCCGCTTATCAGACCGGATTTCGAAATAGTCGGTCTAAAATATTTCACCGATGAAGCCAAATCGGTTTTGAGTGCAATAGATTCAATTTCATTAATGCTTACTCCCGCGGCATAAGCGCCACCAATCATGGCGCCGATACTACTGCCAGCGATAAAATCAATCCTGATGCCGTGTTCTTCGAGGTATTTAATGACACCGATATGAGACAGTCCTTTTGCCGATCCACTACCAAGAACCAAACCGACTTTTTTATTTTCAAGAAATTTGCCAATCATATTACTTTATCTGTTCCTGAAAATTGTTATTACAAGCCACAGCCCAAAAAAAGCGGCGATGAGATAGCCGAAAATTCCCAAAACGGACAAATCATGGATTTGCGGACCCTTTTCACTATGCGCTATCAGCGAAGAGCCGATAATAAGTGCGGCAACGATTAAACTAAACGATAGACGATTACCAGTGCGGTTCAATCCCGCGATAAGATTATCCAGGCCGCGATGCTCAAACTGGATTTTGATCTCACCGGTTTTCACTTTTGCTGTAATCACCCTGATTTCAGAGGGTAATATTTTGAAGAGACGGATAAATTCATCGAGAGTGTCGGAAAAATCCCGTAAATGTCGGCGAGGATCCAGTTTACGAATCATCATTTTTTCCACATAAGGTTTCGCCAGAGAAACCATGTCAAATTCCGGATCCAATGTTCGACCGACGCTTTCCTCGGTGACCAGGGCTTTTCCCATTAACGTCAATTCAGCGGGCAATTGAATATGATGATTTCGCATAATCGCGATTATTTCATTGAGGATTTTTCCTATATCCAACTGGAATAAAGGCACCTGATAATAACGGTCGAGGAAATCTGATAAATCTATTTTTAAATTCCGAATATCCAGTGCATTTTCCATTATCCCAAGATTGACCAGGACGCTGATGATCTTTTTTACATCTTTTTTCACAAATGCTGTGAGTAATGCCCCCACAGCTTCCATTTCTTCTTCATCCAGACTGCCCACCATTCCGAAATCCAACGGAGCAATTATGTTGTCTGGCAAGACAAAAATATTTCCCGGATGCGGATCGGCATGAAAAAAGCCGTACTCGAAAATTTGTTTTAAAACCAATTGCGCGCCGTTGATGGCAATTATTTTTTTATTCAATCCGGACGCTTCCAGCTCGTCTACTTTCGAAATCTTAATCCCGTCAATATATTCCATCGTCAGAATTCGATCAGTCGTCAGCTCCCAATAAACCTTCGGTATATAGACTGTTTTATCATCTGCAAAATTTTTATGGAACCGCTCAATATTCTGTCCTTCCCGATAAAAATTGAGTTCGCTCTGAATTGTTTTCGAAAATTCACTGACGATTCTGCATGGAGAAAACAGATGACTTTCCTGGACGTTCTTTTCAATCAATTTCGCTAAATCAGACAGAATACGCAGATCGGTGTCGATCATGTTCTGTATATTCGGACGTTGAATCTTGATGATCACCTGTTCATGAGTGTTGGTCATCGCACGGTGGACCTGGGCAATTGAAGCCGACGCTATCGGTGTTGCATCAAAAGATGAGTATAATTCCTCAACGGATTTTCCCAGCTGCGTTTCAATTTCCTCGATCGCCTGTTCACCTGAAAATGGAGGAACATTGTCCTGTAGCTTTTTAAATTCTTCAATAAAGCTTTCCGGTAGCATATCCGGTCGAATACTCAGTACCTGTCCAAATTTGACAAAAGTCGGTCCCAATTCTTCAAAAGCCATGCGCAGACGCGCGGCAATCGAAATTTTTTCGAACTGACTCTTCTTAATATTTTTATATTTAACTGCTTGGATAAAATAATCGAGACTGAGCCGGCTGATAATATCGCCAAATCCATACCGGACAAATACGGATATAATTTGGTGATAGCGTTTTAGATTGCGATAGTTGCGGATTAATCTGTTTGACGGCATTCAATTGTACCTGTAATAGTGATTCATAGCCTGCTTAATTCACAAACCACAGATTTCACTCCGGAGAAGGCCCTCCGGGTCAGAGGACACAGAGTAAATTTTTTGATTTGTTTTGATCTTGTTCATTCTCACCTCATTATGGATTAACTAATTGTTAATAATAATTCTCGGCGATCTCCGCGTACTCTGCGGTGAATAACTCAGGATAGATGCACTGATTACTGATTCTTCAGTTCATCGATCTTTTTCTCTAATCTCTCAATATCTTTCCGCGAAGCAAGGTCTAATTTCTCGATGGTATTCTTAACTACTGTACTCACTTTTTCATTGAATGCCTTTTCCTGCTCCTGGGCTTTCATCAGTAAATCGCGAATGGCTTTGGACCGCTCACCTTCGGTCAATTCACCCTTTTTGATGAGTTCATCGACGATTTGCTCGACTTTCTCTTTAGTGATTGTAACGGCGCCCAGACCCATAAGCACTGCTTTTTTGAATAAATCAAACATCGATAATTCCTCCTTTGGTTTAGTCTCGCCGGGGCGGGACATGAATAATTAATTGGGTAAGCTCATCAAAACTTTATTTGCTTCATTATATCCAATTTCAATGGCATCTTTTCCCCGATAAAACTCATACAAATTGATATTTCTGGTATCCGGCTTGATGACTAAATCTGGTTTGTATAGTTCTATTTGAAGTCGCGCGATAACATCCTGGGCTATATGTAAAGTATTTTCCGAGATTCTGCCTATTCCCAGAGTTTTCGAGTTATTTTCCGTTTCAATTAGGGCTTTCTTGGGCTCTTTCACTTTATTACTATCAATTTTAAGCTGCTTTGTTAGCCATTCACTGGTACTTTTCCAAGTCGCCGACGTCTGCGGTTCGGGATTTTCGATTTGAATATATTCTCCCTTTTCAGAAGCAAGACTGCCGTGAATTACATGCACAGCAATGATGTAATCGGCGCCCATCTCTTTAACAATATCAATAGGCACAGGATCTACCAGTCCGCCATCAACTAATAAAATATCTTGATATTTTACCGGAATAAAAACTAGGGGAATAGAAATACTTGCTCGAACAGCTTCTAATAGACTCCCTCTGTTTATGATATATAATTTACCCGTAGAAATATCCGCGGCTGTAGCGGCAAATGGAATGGGACAATCTTCTATTCTTACATCTCCATAAATCGAACCTAAAAATTCTTTGACTCTTTTTCCGTCAACTAAACCAGCTGTCGAGAATCCCGGCACAAACAATTTGGCCACTGTCACCCAATCGGTGTTTATGGCGATTTTTTCGAGGGTGTCAATTGGTATTCCCGATGCGTAAGCAGCGCCGATAAGAGCTCCCATGCTGCTGCCGGCGATATAATCGACTTTTATTCCCGATTCTTCGAGTGCTTTGATAACCCCAATATGAGCAAGTCCCCTGGCAGCACCTCCGCTGAGAGCAAGCCCAATAGATAAAGAATCATCCTGCAGTTTTTTCAATGTAATCTTCGGATTTGCTGTGATAGTTGAGTTGGTGGACACAGTGAATAATATCAATATCAGTAGTTTTATTTTAAGGTGACGAGTATACATAATTGCACTCCTCGATTTCCTTGTTTATAGATATTTCGACCAATTATGTATTTTAGTCGAGTACGTGAGATTTTTTTTATTTGCATATTCCAAACAACATCATATTTGTTAATAAGTCTATTTGCTGTTTATCAATGCTCAACCCTGAATCGGCAATCAGAGATATCTCTATACCACGCAGGGTAATAATGAATATTTTTACAATTTCATGAATATTGATTATAGAAAATATCTTTTTATCAACACCATCCTGGAAAATTGAAGTGAGTACTCGCATTTCATAAGCTATAAAATCAGCGCGGAACTTTTTTATGCTGGGTAAATATTCAAGATATTCATCTCTTAATGCCGAGTACGCTATAGCAAATTTATTCAGATACTCTATTCGGACAGTCATATAAACTCGAAGTCGTTCTTTAGGGTCGGTTATATCTTGAATGTCATTCGCTATAGCATCCTGCATCGTTTTTGCCTCGTTTCGAACAACCTCGTAAAATAGTTGTTCCTTGTCGCGAAAATAGTGATAGAGAGTTGCTTTACCCATGCGCGCTGCCTTGGCTATTTCATCCATTGTGGTCTTGTTAAAGCCAAAGCGAGAAAAGAATTTCTGGGCTACTGCCAGAATTGTTTGTTTTTTTTGATCTCTTTTATTTTTCACATAATCTCTAATATTCGTCCATTTTAGTATTACGGTCGGTATTTAAGATAAATACCAAAAAGTGTCAAGCAATATTTAGCGAAATTTTTGCCACCCTACGTTTTTTACTCCAGTTTGAGTAAAAGTTGATAGATATCCGGTGTCAAAAACTTCTTGTGTGTTTTGATTCACTTGGAAATGGAGAATGGTTAAGTT
>JAGGVO010000031.1 GCA_021157965.1 Candidatus Neomarinimicrobiota bacterium | reverse complement strand
TGCCGGAGTTCATCCAGAGCTTCGGCATCTTTGGGGGCCCGGGAATAAAAAGCATTCACTTCAAGTCCGTACTCTGTGCCTTCAATATTATCCACCGTATAGAGTGAAGTGACATCATTATCATCGAATTCCGGCATTTTCTGGAGTTTTCGGGAGATATCCTTAATTTTTTCCAGAGTGACGGAATTGTAGATGCCATCGGGATTTTCGATGGCAATCAGAATGCCGTCTTTAATATTGAACCACTCTTCCGCCTGATCGCTGTAAACAAAAGCGGGATGGTTTTTGGGCATGTACTTGTCCAGATTGGTTTCCATTCGGGATTTCTGGCGGATCTGTTGTATGAAAAAAACTGTAACGGCAACAATGACTAACAGAATAAGTCCTGCATAGAGTTTGGTTTTAAGGGGTGATCGTTTCATAACTTCCTCATTGTTTGTTAATACTAACTAACTTATCGGACAAAAAAAGGCGAATAAAGAAAACTCTGTTTTTCAGGTTAAGCAGGATCAGGAGAAGTCTGAAAAAAAGAGGTGGTCTGTGGTAACCGGTTTTATCTGTTATAATATATTGTTTGTTTTTCATTGAGTTTTGGCAGGAGTTATCAGTTGAATCAGTGTTGACGTGATATTTACACCTTCTTCGGTCAGATTGAAATGCTGACCGGATAGTTGCCATTTTTTTACAAAGAGGCGGAGAGCGCCCAAAATCATAACAACCAGGTGTTCGGAAGAGACATCCGATCGGATGGTGCCGGACCGTTGTCCTTCTTCCAGGATATTTTGAATCACAGTACTGGTATAGTTCATGATATCACGAACTTTGTCGGACAGAGAGGCTTCATTGCGAAAGAGTTCCTCGGCAAAAATCACGGAGACAAGTGATGAATTTTCCGAGAAAACCCGGAAGTGATTCATGAATATATTTTTAATTTTATCCGGGGCGGGTATTGAGTCTTCAACTTCTTTTTCAAAGAAAGATTCGTTGTTCTGCCGGAAAAAATCCAGTAACGCCGAGAGAATTTCCACCTTATTGTCAAAATGACGATAAATAGCCGGTTCTGTAATACCGATTTTCTTAGAAAGATTTTTTATTGTAAGTCCCTGAATTCCATAGTCTGATAAGAGTTCAAGTGAAACATTAATAATCTCTTTTTGCCTGTCTGTTTTCATTCAGCAATTCCTTTCATGGAATTTCCCTTCTCCTGTTTCATCAGGACCATATTGGCAATTGCCATGAGCGTGAAGAGAATACCGATATACACATGCAGATGGATAATCAGGGGATTTCGGATTTCCGTACCAGTCCAATAAGTAATGACCAGGGGAATAGATGTTATTATCAATGCAATCAGGAAAATAATTCTCAATTTTGTCACCAGCTTCAGCATGATTCACCTCCATCTTTTCAGAAAGTTAGTTATCATTAACTAACTTTACAAGATTTTTCTTTTTTATCATAAAGAAGCGAGAGAAAAGCGAGGGTGGGATTACTATATATAATTTTCCCTATATCAACAAACCCCCGAGGATAAAATAACCTCGCTGTCACGCAAAAGCAAGATTATAGTATTATTAATATATTGTTATGGGAATCTATACTCCTCCCTTAAAAATCGGGATATCCTGCCCTCTAAAGACAGCTACAGGACCATCTCAAAGGTCTTAACTTTCGGCTTTCCCCTTTTTCCCTTGTCCAAAGGATAACCACACCAATATCCAAACTCCTCACAGACAATTCAGAGCACTTCCCCAACTCCCATCACACACGGCCATATCGAGATGCTAACTTCCCAAAAATAATTGATTGGGTAGTTTCAAAGACTCTCCATTTTCAAACCCGATCCTCAAAGATATGATGATAATACATATCTCATCATTTCATGTGTCGATCTTCCACAGAACCCGATTCATAATTATTAAATGCAATTCATCATTTATCACTCAATTAAATATTGACAAGATAAAAAGGAGTCTCTACATTAACTTGTACGGACAACCTATCATTCGGACAAATATTATGAGACTAAACAGTGCAAAAAGGGCCGTTCTTTCAACAATCTCTGTGTTTCTATTGGCCTTCTTCCTCATTTTTTTATCAGCCTGCGCACCTGATAAGGATTCCCTTTTAATCGGGATTGTTGGTGACCAGTTCGGCGCCTATGATTCGGACGAGGCTTTTGATATCATGGAAAAAGGTGTAGCCATGCTTGCGGACTATCACCCCAATATCCTCCTCCATGTGGGAGATATGGTGGAAAGTGCCCGCGATGTGAACACATTTGAAGACTATGAAACCTTGTTCAACCGGGCAAGCGGGATTATGGAAGGTACGGGCCTTCCCTGGCTTGTGGCTCTCGGCGATCACGATGTGGTTCCTCCCGGATATCAACCCCTTTCCGGCGACCGCAGCCGGGAAACCTGGTTTTTATCCCTGAGTCAAAAAACGTCCCTTCCCCTTGATTCCCTCCCCTACTATTCATACACCCTGAACGGATACCATTTTATCAGCCTTTACAGTATGGAAAACCTCCATACAGACCCCCGGTGGGGATCCATTTTCCTCAACCAGATCACAGATACTCAACTGGAGTGGCTCAAAAGAGATCTTGAAACACACAAATCGTCAAAAGCCATGGTTGTCCTGGTCCACCATCCCAACTGGTATGTTTGGTCCAACTGGTCACGTGTGCATGATGTTCTAAAACAATACAAAGTGAAAGCCGTCATTGCCGGACATTATCATTATGATCAGGATGATGGAGAAATTGACGGCATCCGCTATCTGGTGATGGGTGCAACCGGTGGTGCCCTGAAAGATTCTGACGCTCATTCAGGAGGAAGCTCTATGGTGGGGCTGATGAAACTTACTCCCGAAGGGGTTGAAGATATCCGCCTGGTGGATGTTCCCGGCGACACCCTTCTGGAACTGACGCCCCGGCGATCCATGGACCGCATCCAGGCCCTTTCCTGCATGCTGGACAATCTGTATCAGGACAGAAATTTAATTCACACACCGGCCGGATCACCGGAAAAGGTTATTATCCGCCTGGCATCCCTCGCCAATCCCATTGATGTGCCCATCCATCTTTCCATTGATACGAATCCCCGGGACTTTGAAGAATCACACTGGATTAACAGTCCGGATACCATACCTCCCGTGACCCTTGATCCCGGGGAACGTATCGGCTGGGCAAATTATTCCAATACGGGCCAATGGTTTACTCCACCTCCCCTTTGGGAAGGAATAACACGCCGGGATTATTTTGAAAAAAAAGAAAATATTTCTGTGAAAATTACAGTATCTTTTGTCGATAACCGAACCCGGTTTATCCGAAAAACCATAGATTTTACATTCGATTAAGGAGCGTTCTATGAACGAACTTTTGGGCAAAATTGATAAATCCAGTATTGTTCCATACTACTACCAGCTTCAGGAAGTCCTGGAAAATCTCATCGAACAAGGCTTCTACAAACCGGATCAGAAGCTTCCTTCGGAAAACGAACTGAAAGAGTATCTGGGTCTCAGTCGTGCCACAATCCAGCGGGCCATCAAAAATCTGGTGAACCGGGGACTGGCATACCGCATACAGGGTAAAGGAACTTTTGTCGCCAATAAATCCATTACGTACAGCATTGTGGCCTCCCTCAGTTTTTCCGCCGAAATGATCGGTATGAATAAAAAGATCCGCAGCAAACTGATCTGTGCTGACGAAATTCAGGCCCATAAATTGATTTCAAAAATGTTGAATGCCGATGAAAATACCCGGTTTTACAGTATCCAACGACTCCGATATGTAAATGATTACCCCATCGCTCTTCAAACATCTTACCTGCCGGTACAACTGGTCCCGGGACTCATTGACAAGGATATAGAAGAGCACTCCATGTTCATGACCATAAAAAATGAATACGGATTAAATATCGTGGATGCCCATGAAACCCTGCAGGCTGTCAAAGCGACTCCCTACGAAGCGGATTTATTAAAAATCAAGCCCGGGGATCCGGTCTTTCTCCTGGAAAGGATTACAAAAATTGATACCGGCGATGTGATTGAATTTGTTAAAACAATCCTCCGGGGAGACAAAGGTAAGTTTTACGTGGAAATCCTGAAAAAAGGAAACAACCAGGAATCATCATGACATCTTTTCTCTTGGCAGATTTATATCAGGCGCTACGGAAACAGGGCAGCAACTTATCCCGGATCCGGGCAGTCCGCGATTTAAGTAAAATTGAGCTGCAGGATGGTTATTCCCTGATTGTAGCCGTGGATTCAGACGGCGGCATCGGTCCGCGCCCCGGCGATACGGTATCCTGTCCCCCTTATGATCTGGGACGCTTTGCCATTCGGGTCCCCCTCCTGGAAGTTTTGGCTTCCGGTGCCATCCCCCTGGCCGCCTATGACATGCTCACCCTTCCCATGGATGATGTGGGAAAAGAAATTCTTCGGGGTGTCCGTGAAGAAATTGAATCGGCAGGATTTGGAAAGGATTTTCACATTTCCGGCAGCACAGAGGATAATGTCCCCACGAATATGACCGGCGTGGGAACCTGTGTTATCGGGCTGGTTCATGAAGCGGATTTCCGTCCCGGCACCACACAAATCGGTGATTCCATCGTCTGTATCGGGCTGCCTAAATCAGCGCCTACCGATACGGTACGGGTCAATGACCCGGAGATTCTGGCATCAAAAGATCTCTTGACGATTCAATCTCTGAAGGGGATTCATGATATTCTGCCTGTCGGCTCCCATGGAGCAGGATTTGAAATGGAACAAATGGTCCGTTCCGCCGGATTTACGGCTGAAACAGTGGTATCCCCTCTTGATTTGAAAAAATCAGGCGGACCTTCGACCTGTGTCATTGCATCCATGACGTCAGAGTCCTTCAAAAACCTTCATAAACACATTGTTTCTCCTGTATATAAAATTGGCACCGTAAAGCCGGGAAAGTGAAAGGAAAACAGATGAACGAAATACAAAAACGCATCAAAGGCTGTCTGGTCGGCGTGGCAGCCGGAGATGCCATGGGGATGCCTTCATCCATGATGAGCCCGAAAACCATTCAGAAAGTCTTCGGAAAAATCCGGACCTTTCTGCCGGCTCCGGAGGAACACGTCATTCACAAGGGCTTAAAAGCAGCAGAAATCACGGACGACACTCAGCAAACTCTGCTCATTGCCGATTCCATCATTGCCAACGGAAAAGTGGACCCCGAGGATATCGGAAAGCGGCTGATTACATGGGCCGAAAAGATCGGCGCTTTTGACAGCATGCTGATCGGTCCCAGTTCCCTCAGGGCACTTTACGCCATCCGGAACGGCAAATCGGTGTATGAAGCAGGCAGTGCAGGGGACACAAACGGGGCTGTCATGCGAATTGCCGCCGTAGGTATTTACGGAAAAGGGGATGTGGAACGTACGGTGGATGCCGTGGAAAAAGCCTGCATTCCCACCCATAATACAAACATTGCCATCGCCGGTGCCTCGGGCATTGCCGTGGCTATCGGAAAAGGCATCATGGGTGAAAGCGATCTGTCAACTATCCTTCCGGCGGTTTATGAAGCCATTGATATGGGAATGACCCGGGGGGTGGACTGGTACAGCGCTTCGATTTCAAAACGGTTGAAACTGGCTTTGGGAATCATCAATACCGCCAAATCTCTGGAAGAAGCCCGCAGGGATCTGTATGAAATCATCGGTGCGGGTGTGCAAATTTCCGAAACGGTCCCCACATGCCTGGCGTTGGCCAAGCTGGTAAACGGGAATCCGGTGGAAGCCGTTCTTGCGGCGGCAAACCTCGGCGGGGACTGTGATACCATCGGAGCCATAACCGGTGCTGTTTGCGGAAGCCTGAAGGGAGTGGATTCGTTCCCCGATGCCTGGATCAACCAGTTATCCGAAGTAAATGATATTGATTTTGACAATTATGCAGAAAAATTATCTGAAATCATACAAGAGTAATCTGGAAAAGGAGAATTTTCATGAAACTGTTTAAAATCTTAATCCTTGTTTTCCTCATATTTACGCTTCTCGCCGGCCTTGCATGGGCTCAGGATGCTCAAAATGAAGAGGAAAAACCTTCAAAATCCACATCGGAAGTGGTTTTAACGAAAGAGGATTTTCAAAAACACAATTGTGACAATGTCGGAGATGCACTTCAAACCATTTCCGGGGTATCCGTAAACTCTTCCGGAGAAATTTCACTCCGGGATGTCAGCGCCTCCAAAGTCGTGGTGGTCATGGATGGCCAGCGCCTGAATACACCGGGTTCGGTGGGTGTCAATGTGGCCAGTCTTCCCATCACCAACATCGAGAAAATCGAACTCCTCCGTGGCGGCCGTTCCGCCCAATACGGTGCCGATGCTGTGGGAGGCGTCATCCTTATCACAACGAAAACAGAATCGAAATCGGTTAAACCCATGAATTGCGGATTTCAGATTTCCTACGGTTCCTACAACCGGCAGACATACAATATCAACCACTCCTACAACAAAAACCGCCTGAATACCTTTGTTTCGTTGCAACGGGATCTTTGGGACGGGAATTTTCCCTTTACCGATTATTACGGCAATGAAAAAATCCTGAAAAACAACGAGCAATCTTCTTACAACATTTTTGCCAAGGCCGGGTACCGTCTGGCTGAAGGAAAAAACCTCAGCCTTTCCACCAACTGGTACAATGCAGATAACGGAACGCCCGGTATGATTGACAATCCCACCCCCAATGCCCGGCTTCGCTTCGATAACAAATCATACAACCTAACATACGATCAAGCCGTTCTGTTTAAAGATTTCAATCTAAAAGCCCAGAGTTATTTTCTGGATTATGAAACCAAATTCGATGACCCTGATGCCATGGGAGGAGGCACACACAGCGATCATAACAATTATGCCATGGGACTTGAACTCCAGCAGGGCGGGACAATAGGAGAGTATCTCAATGTGAGTTACGGATACTCCTACCGGAACGACCGGATTGAAAGTACCGATGTGGGTAAAAAAACCCGAAACACCCACAGCGCTCATACTTCTTTCACCGGAACACTCCCCTTGAAAGGATTCATTTCACAACTTGAGAGTTCGGTTGCTCTTCGCTATGATGCCACATCCGACTTTGAAAATGCCCTGAGTCCCAGATTTAGCCTGTCGGCCGCCCACCACGGAACAGTGAACCTGGCCCTCGTTTCCCATATCGCAAAATCCTACAAAGCCCCCTCATTCAACGATTTGTATTGGCCCCGGGACGCTTTTGCCGTGGGAAACCCCAATCTTCTGCCGGAAGACGGTTTTAATTACGATATCGGTTTAACAGCCGGTATTAACGGAGTGTCCCTCTCCGCCAATTACTTCCGGAATGAAATCGACAACCTGATTTTATGGGCACAGGATCCTTTTATGGATAATTTGTGGACTCCCAAAAACATCTCCGAGACAAGCACCCGGGGTGTTGAAACATCCGGAACGCTGAATCTTTTTAACAACAGCGTGGTCCTCAATGCCGAATACACATACATGAAGGCCCTGGACAAGGGCCCGGATCCGAACCGGCACAACAAATATATTACATACCGCCCGAAGAATAAATTGGATGTTACCAGTACTATCCGTTTTAAAGGGCTGGAATGGAATTTCATAGTCCATTATCTCGGCCTGCGCTACACAAACCCGGCCAACACCCTTTGGCTGCCCAAGGTGACAACCTGCGACTCGAATATTTCTTACCGTTTTTCACTAATGAAAATCCAGTGGGCATCCACCCTGGAGGTAACAAACCTGACGGACGAAGATTACATGAGGGTCCGTGGTACGGCCGAACCCGGCAGAATGTATAAAGTGACTCTTGGTGCTAATTTTTAAACAAACCTTAGATATTATCATGCTACACAAGATCCGGCCTCTGTTGCTTTCCATCCTTCTTTTCCTGCCCGTTCTCCTGGCGGGGAATGAACAGGGCCGGATTTGTGGTACGATTCGGTGTCATGAAAGCGGAGCACCACTGGCAGCCGTGAATGTCTACCTAAAAAGAATTCCTTTGGGTGCCGCGTCAGACAGTGACGGAAATTACTGTATCTTTGACGTCCCTCCCGGAGAATATACGGTTATCTTCAGGATGATCGGGTTTGAAACACAGGAAATTAAAAATGTCAGCATTTCTGACGGCGAAACTGTAACACTGGATATTTTTATGCGCCCGACGGTTCTCGAGTATGATCAGAGTATTACGGTTACCTCCACCCGCGGTCCCACACTTGTGACGGATGTCCCCGCTTCGGTGAATGTGCTGGATATGGATGCACCGGAATTTCAAAATGCCCGGAACCTGGGGGAAATCCTCCAAAACATCCAGGGCGTATTTATCAAAGACCAGGGGGGATTGGGAAACATCAAAACCATCTCTCTCCGGGGTTCTACTTCAGGTCAGGTCGTGGTGTTGCTGGATGGTCAGCGCATCAATAATCCCCAGACAGGGGAAGTGGATCTGAGCACCCTTTCTCTGGAAGGGGTGAAAAAGATTGAAGTGGTCAGGGGAAGCAACTCCGCGTTATATGGGGCCGATGCCATCGGAGGTGTTGTGAATATTATCACCCGGTCAGATAAACAGGAAAAAACAGGATGGCATAGCTCCGTAAAAACAACCGGTGCTTCTTTCGGAACGTTTTCCCTTGAATCCACGGTGGATGCCAAAATCAAACATTGGGATCTGGATGCTTCAGGGAAATATCTCCTTTCGGAAGGTGATTTTACCTTCACGGATAATTATGGACAGGAAAGAACGCGCGAGAATGCGGATATAGAATCCATCGATTTACACGGCCGTGCCGCCACATCTCTTGGGCAGGGCCTTTTTGCACGCCATCTGGAATTTACCCTTCGCCACCATAAATCAGAACGAGGTGCTCCGGGTACTATTGAACCGTATTATTACCGTGCCCGGATATGGGACAAGCAAAATCAGGCCAATATACTGCTGAGCAGTAAAATTTTTTCATGCATTCATGAACTGCGGTGGCAAAACTATTACTACGACTCATGGAGCCGCTACTTCAACGACGAGTCTCTTCAGAAAGTCGATTCCCGCTTTACAACCCGCACCGGCGGCAGTGAAATTCAGATACGCAGTATCCTGGAGGATTGGAGCACTCTCACCTACGGAAGCGGTATAAGGATGGATTACATGCAGAATCACCAGACATCAGACAAAAGGGTTCGCACCTCTGCTTATCTTTTTACCGTCAGTGAAAACCAGTTGCCTGTCCATATTTTTGGGATGAAAAAACTTGCTCTTGTCCCCTCTCTCCGGTACGACTGGAACTCCGATTATCCAAACCGTCTATCCCCGAAAATCGGCCTGGTTTTCAATTGGGGTGAAAGATGGCTTACATCCCTGAAAATGAATACCGGACTCAGTTACCGGGCACCGACATTCAATGATTTATACTGGCCGGAAGATGCATGGGCCAAAGGAAACCCTGATTTGAGTCCGGAAAACGGCGTGGACTGGGATATGGGCATCCGTCTTCAATACCCATTCCTGAACGGCTTTTACCTTGAATCCACATACTTTGAAAATTACCTGAGCGACATGATCATCTGGCAGGAAAAAGCCGGTTTGTGGATGCCCGAAAATGTCCAAAGCGCCCGGATCCGGGGACTGGAAAACAGCCTCAAATTCAGTCCGGTGAAAAATAATCTGACATTTCAGGCCAACTACACGTTCATGGATGCCCGGAACACCAATCAACAGGCCCCGGCAGAATATAAAAAAATCCTGGTTTACCGCCCGAAACATACGGTGAATGTCTCACTGACGGCACGCATACGCCACTTTCACGGGACATACAGCTACCAGTATGTGAGCCGACGATATACCGACGTCACAAACGTCTGGAATAATTCTTTGGATCCATACAATCTATCCCACATCAGTTTCGGATATCAGATGCCGTTCAAAACCATCTGTCTTAAGGTGAATGCACAGCTGAAAAACCTTTTCAATACCGAATACAGCGTCATTAAAAATATGCCGGTTCCCGGAAGGGAATGGGGGGTTTCATTCACAGTTGAGAAAAGATAATACCATGAAAAAGGAGGTTCGGATGAATCAAAAAGTATGGGTATTGTGTGTGGCTGTTCTCTTTACAGCCTTTGGCTTTTGGGGATGTGAGGATGATCCGACCGGGTCGGACACACCTGAGACATCCAGTGCCATTTATGTACTGAATTCTGCCGCCACCAGCATATCAGTCATCGATCTGGAGGCAGATACGGTATATAACAATGTGGCAACCGTGGGAACCTGGCCAAACCAGCTTGTCTACCATGATGAAAAACTCTATTGTGTGAACTCCGGTTCTAACAATATCATGATTTTCGATGTGGACACCTGGGAAGCCGAAACACCGATTGCTTTGGGAGACGGGAAAAATCCCATGAACATGGCTATCTATGATGATCGCTATGCCTTCGTGACCTGTTCCATGTCCAATGAGGTGTTGAAAGTGGATATGCAGGAAAAAACTGTTGTGACGGCGACGACTGCCGGAACAGGAGCCACCGGTATCGCCATCAGCGGCGATAAAATCTACGTATCCAATACCGGCTATGTCAGCTGGGATCAACCCTATGAGCAGGGAACGGTCACCGTGGTAAATGCCACCAATGGCGAAGTGATTAAAACCATCGACGTGGGAACCAATCCCCAGTCGATTGCTATTGCTTCCGACGGAAAGCTTCATGTGTCATGCACCGGTGATTATGGTGCCAATCCCGGTGTTGTCAGTGTAATTGACCCGGCAACGGATACGGTAGTTGAAACCGTTGAAATCGGTGGAGCTCCCGGTATGATAGCCACAGATCTCGTCAATGAACTGGCTTATCTGAGTGTATGGGGTATGGGATGTATGGTATACAGCACTACCGATTATTCCATTTTGAATGACCCGGAAGACATGTTTCTGGGCAAAGGCGGATCCGGTATCCTCGTAGATACGGAAGGCTATGTCTGGGTCAGTGTATGGGACGATGACCAGGTGGTTAAAGTCAACAGCAGTGGAACTGTCCTTAAAACCTACAATGTAGGCGACAGTCCCATGAGTCTTGCACAACGTATCTATTAATCAGATGCCAGGCGGGGGGAAGATTTCCCCCGCCTTTTTTGAGTTTTTATGGACAGGAAAGGATCGGGTATGAAATACAGTATTCGCGACATCTCACTGGCTGAATCAGGACAGCAGAACATCGACTGGGTTTCTAAATGGATGAAAGTTGTCAACCGTCTTGCTGAAAAATTTGATCAGGAAGGTACATTTCGGGGAAAACGGATTGCCTTGTGCATTCATCTTGAAGCAAAAACAGCCTATCTGGCCCGGAAAATCCGCCGCCTGGGGGCCGATGTATGGATTACCAGCAGCAATCCTCTGTCTACCAAAGATGATGTATGTGCCGCACTGGCGAAAGACAACATTCACGTTTTTGCCAAACACGGCGCCTCGGAAAAAGAATACTGGTCCTATATCGATGCTATCACTTCCGCCAAACCTCATGCGGTGGTAGATGACGGAGGAGATATCTGCAATTATCTCCATGAACACCCCGATTATGCGGTCAATCTTGCCGGTATTTGTGAGGAAACAACCACCGGAGTAAACCGTGCAAGGCGTATGGCTGCAAAAGGGATATTAAAATATCCCTCCTTAGGGATTAACGATGCCCTCAGTAAGTACCTTTTTGACAACCGGTACGGGACCGGACAATCCACCTGGACTGCCATAGCCCATCTGACCAACATGACCATTTCGGGGAAAACCGTAGTTGTAGCCGGATACGGCTGGTGTGGCCGGGGGATTGCCAACATTGCCGCCGGTATGGGTGCCGATGTGATTATCACGGAAATCGATCCCTGGAAAGCACTGGAAGCCCGGATGGATGGATGCCGGGTGATGCCCATGCTGGATGCTGCCCGGGAAGGCGATATTTTTATTACGACAACCGGCGAGGAAAACATTATCCGTCCTGAACATTTTATGGTCATGAAAGACGGTGCATTTCTGGCCAATGCCGGTCATTTCAACTACGAAATTGACGTGCCCGGACTGAAAAAAATTGCAGGAGAACCGGTCAAAGTCCGAAATGAAATTGAAGAATACCGGATCAATTCAAACCGCTCCCTTTACCTATTGGCACAGGGCGGAATCATCAATATTGCCGGCGGGCTGGGACATCCCGTAGAAATTCTGGATTTGAGTTTCAGCCTTCAGCTGGCATCCCTGAACTATGTTTTATCCCACCCCGAGCTGAAACCGGGATATTATCCCGTCCCCCGGGAGATCGACGAACTGGTGGTCAGAGAACGACTGCTTGCAGACGGGGTTTTTTTGGATGAAATAATCAGAAATGATTAACACAAATTGAGAGATCACTATGAGACTAACCAGCTTTTTCGGAATCTTTATTCTGATCGGACTTGCCTGGCTTTTATCGGCAAATAAAAAGCAGGTGAGCTGGCGAGTTGTATCCTGGGGACTGGGATTACAACTTCTATTTGCGCTTTTTGTTTTCGTTATCCCCGTTGGAACGCGCTTTTTCATGGTTATCAACAAAATTGTAATCAAGGTTCTCGAGACTGCGACAGCCGGTTCCTACTTTGTTTTTGGCAGACTGGCCTTGGGTCCGGGAACTGTCAGTGAATCGGGAGAAAGTTCCCTCGGATATTTCCTGGCCTTTCAGGCTCTCCCCACCATCATTTTTTTTGCCGCACTCGTTGCCATTCTGTACCATCTGGGCATCATGAACCGAATCATTCAATGGTTTTCCTATGCCTTTACAAAACTCATGAGAATCAGCGGCGCCGAATCCTGCAGCGCTGCCTCAAATATCTTTGTGGGTATTGAATCAGCCCTCGTTATAAAACCCTATCTGAGTAAAATGACCCGCTCGGAACTGAACACCATACTCACCTGCGGCATGGCCACTATTGCCTCCAGCATGTTGGCGGTGTATACTTTTATACTGAAGGGGGAATTCCCCACCATTGCCGGACACCTGGTCTCTGCATCCATCATGAATGCACCCGCTGCCATTGTAATCTCAAAAATCCTCCTTCCGGAGGACGGATCCCCTGTAACCCTTGGACAAAACATCCGGCCCCACTATGAAAAAGATCCTAATCTGTTTGCCGCAGTCATCAACGGTGCCAATTCGGGTGTGAAACTGGTTGTAGGCATTGTCTCCATGCTCATCGCATTTCTGGGACTTGTAGAGCTGGTGAATGTGATCATTGGTTTTGCGGGTTCGCCCGTAAACAATTTGCTGGGGACACATATCAACTGGAGCCTGGAAGGATTTTTGGGATATCTCTTTTATCCTCTGACCTTTATCATCGGCATCCCCGTCAACGATGTGGCAACCCTGTCGCCCATTATTGGTCAGCGACTTATCCTGTCTGAAGTCACGGCTTTTCAAAATCTCTCAACCCTGATTCAGTCAGGAGCCGTGCAATCACCCCGTTCTATCGTCATCACCACCTATGCCCTCACCGGCTTTGCCCATGTGGCATCCATAGCCATCTTTGTCGGCGGTATCAGCGCCCTGGTTCCTGAGAGGATTAAAGATATCAGCCGCCTGGGTTTCAAGGCTCTTTTAGGGGCAACCTTCGCAAATCTGTTAACCGCATCCATTGCAGGACTCTTTTACAGCGGCGGAACCATCCTCATGCCATAAAATGAAAAATCTGAATCACATTATCCGGGATATGCCGAAAATCGAGCTTCATTGCCATCTTGAGGGAGCCTTTACCCTGGAATTTCTCCTGGACCGAATTCAAAAGTACGAACCTGAATCGGATATCCGGGATATCAACACCCTCAGGCAACAATTTTTCTTTCATGATTTTGATCATTTTATCCGGGCCTGGATCTGGAAAAACCGGTATTTCCGCACAGCAGATGATTTCCGGGAGTCCGCATATCATGCCATTGAAGCCCTGACCAAACAGAATGTAATTGCTCTGGAAGCCTTTTTTTCTCCCTGGGATTTTGATGCGTGGGGCCCCGGGGCGGAAGCCATCATCGAGGCGACCCTTGACGGAAAAGAAACGGCTGAAAAAGATTTTGGCATTTCCGTCAATCTGATTGCCGACATTGTGCGCAATCACGGCCATGAGAGGGCTGTAAAACGGTTAAAACAACTGGATCCTTATAAAGACCGCATCTGTGGTATTGGCCTGGGAGGGGATGAAACTCACTTTCCTGCTTTTCGCTTTGAGGATGTCTTCCGGATTGCCCGATCAAAAGGATATCATACCGTAGTGCATGCCGGAGAAACAGAAGGCCCTTATTCCATCTGGGATGCCGTTTCCCGCCTGAATACAGAAAGAATCGGTCATGGAATCACGGCCATTCAAAACAGGGAACTGATGAAAATTCTCAGGGATCGTCAAATTCCCCTGGAAATATGTCCCACAAGTAATCTGAAAACGCGGGTTGTGAAAAACGCCCGGGAGCATCCCGTAAAGACCTTTTATGATGAAGGGCTCCTGATAACCATCAACTCCGATGATCCGACCATGTTCAACCAGACACTGACAGAGGAATTTCATTTCATCTGCCAGGAATATGGCTTTCGGGCGGATGATCTGGAGCGCCTGACCCGTTATGCACTGAAAGCATCCTTTTTCGCACCGAATATCAAAACAAGGCTTCAAAAAAGCATTAATAACTTTTGGAATAAACTGACATAAATAAACGATTTACTGAAAGGATTCGCCATGGAAATAAGTCTCATGGGATTTGTATTGGCTGCCGCCTCCGGCCTGAGCCTCTCCCTGATTGGGATAGCCTTCCGCTTGGGACAATCAAAAAATGTGGTTCCTTTGCACATTGCTACAAGTATAGGACTTTGCGGGATGATCTTTTTCGGTGTGCAGATGGATTGGGGGCTGATGAAAGAAATTCCTCTTTTCATCTACGGTTTGGCCCTGATTAATGCACTGGGGCAAATCGTAGCCATGGAATTGACAAAATCCAGTTTGAAACGGGGTCCCCTGTCTCCTGTATGGTGCGCACTGAATCTGAATTTTTTGGTTGTGATTATCTACGCCGCGGTGGTTTATCAGGAAGCTATCCATCTCTTTCAGGCCCTGGCATTGATTTCCGGCCTTCTTTGTGTGATGGCCGCCTCCAATCTGGAAAATGAAGGAAGCGGAGAAGGGAAGGAAACCGCTTTAAAGGATAAAATTCTGTATGGATTAATGCTTATCGTCATCCTGCTCAGCAACAGTATTGTTTTCCTCACCATTCGGGATCTGGGCAGCCGGATGGTTCCCGGTGATGTTGTCAGCTACCTGGGGAAATACCTGCCGAATATCTATTTTATCCTCTATGCCATGATGGCCCTCGTCTGCGGTGCCGTTGTCTCTTTTCAAAAGATAAAACCGGAAAGCACAAGTGCTTTAATCCGGCTGGGACTCATGGGCGGTGTAGGGTCCATTGCCGGACTCTTTTTGCTGAGTCTGTGCGCGCCCTATCCGGCCGCTTTTGTTTTCACTATCAACGGCATGATCACCATATTGGCCGGAACTCTGGCCTCGGTTTTCTTCTTTGGTGAAAAACGGACCACCGCCTGGTATTTTACCATCGGCTTTGGAATTCTTGCCGTTATTCTGGCCAATCTGAAATAAAAGGAGATCCTGATGAAACTCTTCAAACATTATATCCTTGTTTTAATCATACTCGCCATTTCACTCACTGCCTGCAAGCAGACAGAAAAACCTACAATTGTCAGTTGCTCTTCCACCATGACGGAAATCATATATGAAATCGGAGCCGGCAATCAGGTCCTGGGGGCTACAAGTTTCTGCTTTTTCCCCGATCAGGTGATGAAAGATAAAGAAGCCGGCCGGGTGAAGGTGGTGGGAGATTTTATCAACATCAATTTTACCCGGATTGATTCCATCGGTCCCGATTTGATTTTTACGGATACCAACATGCAGCGGAAGATTGCAGACAGCCTGAGGGCAATGGGTTACACCGTGTATCATTTCGAACCAAACCGCTTGGAGGATGTGTACGACTGTATCTTAAAAATCGGTGAAGTGACGAAAAACGCAAAAAGTGCCGAAAATATGGTGGCACACATGAAAGCAGATATGGACCGAATCCGTGCCGCGAGTTCAAAACTGGAACCGGTAAAAGTGTATATGGAAATCAATCACATGGGACCCTGGACCTTTGGCAGTGAGTCGCCCCTTCACGATATGATTCAGGCCGCCGGGGGTGTAAATGTATTTGGCGATACGGCTGTGGGAGTGTTCAGAACATCCAATGATCTCGTCGTTGAGAAAAATCCCGATATCATCCTCTCCCCTATCTGGCTTGATGCCGAACTGGGAGGCTGGAAAGGCATTACCCCCTTGATAGAAATATATACCCGCCCCGGATATGACCAAACAAATGCCGTTACCCGAAGCCGTGTTCTTTACTACGACTCAGCTCTGATGAAACACTTCGGTCCCCGGCAGGTGGTCGCCACACAGAAACTGGCCTATCTGCTCCATCCGGAACATTTTGAATCCCCGGAGGGAACAATTCCCTGGGAGTTGGGTTGGATAAAATAGTGTTGCCGATAGCTTGAAAAAATTTACATAAAAAGGGAAACTTCCTTTGATTAAGGAAGCATGGCCAGTCCTTCGAGTGCAGATGAATCACCGGGGCTGGCCATGAGTGTTTTATGGAACAATATTTCAGCTTCCCTGTATTTTTGAAGACGGAGTTTTGTCCAGGCTGTCAGCAGAAGGGTATCATAATCAAAGGGATACAGATTTAATACTTTTTCCAGATAACGATCTGCCTTTTCATACTCTCCCCGGTTGTAACAAATGAGACCCATCCGGTAATTGACCATAGAATTCCGGGGATCCATTTCAAGAATATCCAGATACATCTCTTCAATTTCCACCCATTTCCCCTGGGAAGACAGGGGATATGCCAGCCCTAAGCGTGGCTCTATGGCATAGGGACGGAGTTTCACTGCATTCCGGTAATATGTTTCGGATTTATCCATTTTCCCGTCAAGATAATACAGCCAACCCAGGCGGAGGTTTATCTCATAGGAATCTTCATTATATACTGCCATTAATGCTTCAGCAGCATGTTGATAATCACCCTCTTTCTCCTGTGTATAGCTCGTTTCAAAGGCTTTTATCACCTCATCCTGAGCATACAGAATTCCCCAGCATACAAGGGACAGGACCATAAATTTTATGTAACGATGTTTTAAAAATTCCATTGCAGTGCTCCCGTTATGGAATGACTTTTATAGTGAATCCGGTTTGTTTCAGTCAGGCCGGTATTTTCAGGATGAAAAGAACTTTCATGTTTCTGGTAGGCATAATTCAGGCGGACCGTCAAATCTTCAGAGACAGGAATGATCCATCGCCCGCCGATGCGCCGGGTGATAACATCCATCCCGTTATACACAACGTAGCCCTGATACCGGGATGCATTGTGCAAATCACCGGTGGAATATATCGCCTCAGCCCACAACACCGGCAGAAGTTTACCTCCAAGAAGCAGTTCGGTGATTACCGTATTTTCACCGGAATTCTGGTGGAGGTATGTCAGGATACATCCTCCATAGAGATTGAGATTCCCAAGAGGATAAAATGTAAGTTGTAAATCTCCCTGCACCTGATCTTTTTGATTCAGGTTGCTGAAAATCGAGGTGATGCCGGTTGTCACATAGGGGAAACGGTGCCGGACAGACATAAGCACCAGCTTGTCATTATCTGATATTTCATCGGTGACAATCCGCCCTTCCAAACCGTCAAACACATAACGGTCCCTTTGATAAAAAATGTTGATAAAATGGGCTCCGATTGTCAAATCTGTCCCCCGAATTACGTGGTATGTCCCGGATATATAGACCTGATTCAGATTTGTTTCATAGTCGGGTTTAACCACGGCATATCCGTTTTCCTGAGCATACAGATAAGATGTTTTCTTTAAGCGGGCATAGCTTACATAGGCAGACAGACGCGGTGAAAGACTTTTTTGAATTCCCACATCTGCATAGTTTAGTGTTTTGGACAAAAACTGGGATCCGTTGACAGCCAAGCCGGTATCATTGACATAACTGTCTGTAAACGATTTGTCGACAGGGAAACCGGCGTTAAAAGAGATGCTCAGGTAATCCCCCGGGTACTGGTCCGGAACGCCTGCTTTTCTTTTCAGTTCCTGTGTAAATCCGGCAGCAAGGACCCGTGCATCAGCTTCATGGCCGGCATACCGGTATGCCCAGTAAAGGTACTCCTTCAAGAGAGGTTCTGTGTCATTGATCCGGTATGCCCTGTAGAAATGCCGTGCCGCCGCATGATAATTCCCCAGATGGTAATAGGCAATGCCCATTCTGTACCGGAGATTATAAAAATCAATCCCTTGTGCCAGGGCTGTTTTACCTGTTCTGATCACGGCATCCCAGTTACCGCTCAGAGCATATCGGGCCGTTTCCTGTTCCACGGTCAGTGTATTGAGAAAAGGCTCCCGGGCAAAGAGAGTGATAGCACATATCAGATAGATTATCCCGATTATTCTGTAGCGCATGATACCTTCCGGGTTAAAGATTCCTGGTGAATTGCAAACTCCTTCATTCCTCCGTTATCAATATTACAGGAATAGCTTATGTGTGACCGGATTTTCCCAAAAGAATAGGTGGTCACTGCAGATTCAAGGAGAAGTCGTGTATCTGAGAGGGTTTCTTCCTGGCTGGTATAGGTAAGTGTGTATCTACCCTTCTTATAGCGGAAAAAGGGTGCAGCAAAATCCTGAAAAATGAGATTATTTTTAGAAAACACCATGTTCAGTGGAAAAGAATCTTCAATCACAAGCCCCTTGTAATACCCGAAACAAACCCGGTATGCCGCACAAAAAAAGTGATACAGAAGGGAATCCCGCTCTCCTTCGAAATGAGTAAAATAAAACATGGTATCATCGGTTTTAAACCAGGCTTTCGAGCCGGTTTTCCGGCATTCTATATATTTATTGAGAAATTCATTGATTTTTACATCCCATATCAGAGCTTCGGAAGAGCCTTGCAGGGTAAAGCGGATTTTTTCCCCGGGAATAAAATGAAAAGCTTTTTTAAGGGCTGAATTCACCTGAACTGCAGAAATACGGTCCTCTTTCCGGGGGATGGTATAAGTTTGAAGGATAAATTCCTCGTCCCGGCGGAGCATATAATTACTAATGGGGTAATCGAGAGTCTCAGAACCGATATAAGGCGTCCGCTGGACCTGAAAATGGAGGTGGGGATAAGGGGAATTTCCAGAATTTCCACAGCGGGCCAGCACATCTCCTTTCCGGACCTTATCGCCGGGTTTCACTTGGATAGAACCGGGTTTCAGGTGGCTCAATTTCGTAAACAGGTCCTTCTCATGTTTGATAACGATTGTATTTCCCCAGTTCTGTTCCAGGTTTCGTTCCCCGATGGTATTATCCGGGACATCATTCACCACGGCTTCAACCGTACCATCAGCCGGTGCAATGATGGTTTTATCATAGCAAAAATAATCCTCGCGAAAATCCCCGGAATTTTTCCAGGCTTTCCCTGTCTCATCGGCAATTTCGAAATCCCAGGCATGGCGCCACCGGTCTTTATGTGTGTATTCGCCGTCGTGTCCCTGGGTAACGATCCATTCACCGTAAAAAGGCAGGTGAATTGGAACTGTGCTCTCTTTTCCAAAACGTTCCATAAAATTCAGGTATGAGTAGAGATTTTTCTCCGGAGTATTTTCCTGAACCAGCACCGGTGTCAGTTTTGCCCTGTTATCCACCCTAAATTTCAAAACATACAGAAAAAGGAGGGACAACACATTAAAGGGCAGCGAATAGACCGGCAGGTAGAATACCGCGAGAATACGGGAAAATCCAATCGTCAGAACCGCCACCAGAGGTATAACCAGCACAGCCCACAGGTAGGAATTTTTATTCGGGATAATAAAATATCCTCCAGTGGCAATGGCCGTCAGAATATAGTTGAAACCAATATAGCTGTAACTCACCTCGGAAAAGGGTGCTCCGATGAGCAGATAAAAAAAGTATGCCGTATAAAAACCAAGCAGGGACAAGGTAAAGGCAATTCGGGAATAAATAAGCAGTCCAACAGCCACCAGGATACCTGTAAGCATATTGTATTGAAAGAGAATCGCTCCCAGAGAAAGAAAATAGGCACGCACCGAGGGATGGATTGCCAGTTGATTCCACCAGTCATACATTTGTACCAGGGAACTACCACCCATGATGTACAAGTCATTTAATGTATAGATCCCCCGCTCATTCAATCCCAGAGCCTGAAATTCACGGGAAGCCAGAGTCAAAATCCACATAGACACAACAAAGGGAATGCTCAGGTAGGGAAGGGCATACTTGCCGATGATGCCTTCACAGCTTACGGCAATAAAAAGGGTGAGGATCGATGCTAAAATGACAATCAGAACCAGCAAAGGGCCCGGTTGAAAAAAAATACCCAGCCCAAGACCAACCAACAGGGAATTAAACCCATAATACCCCTGGTGAATTTTGAAGGGATGAAATCCAAGGTAGCGGGCCAGGAGAGTTGTTGTAAGGACCGCCAAAAGCCCAAAAAGACCGGTATAGAAATCCACAAAGGTCACAATGATCAAAATGCCGGCAAACAAACGGTTATCGGAAAAGAAAATTTGCGAATAGCTGTTTAGCAGACTGCCTTTAAAATCGAACTCACGTTTCATAAGCAGTTCCTTTTTCAGGTCAGGTGATCCGGAAGATGCTCGCATCGGTTCAGGGTTTCGAGTGTTTCCTTATCTCGGATAATATGGGTTTTCCCTTGTGTATCAATCAAAATCACCCGGGGACGAAGTGTAATAAACTGAAGCCATTGAGTATTATTATATGCTCCAATCCTCCGGATAACATAAGGGTCTCCTTTTTTCAGAAGGGGGAACTGGATATGATCCCGGATAACATCAATATTCATGCAGAGGGGGCCATAGATTGTAGTGTCTTCCGTTTGTTCGGAAAGGTGTTTTGCCGGACGGATATCGTGTTCATACCAGAATGATGTAAAAAGGAGGTTCACACCCGCATCGATAATGGTGGCCCGGCGGCCATCGGCCAGGCGTTTGTTGGCAACCACAGTTCCTGCCAGCCAGCCTGCATCATCCACCAGGGCCCGACCGGTTTCCAGAATAAGCAGTGGTAAATGATCCGGTTTGAATTCCGATCTCATCAGGGCTGAAACAATGGCTTCGGCAAAATCATCAAATGAGGGTGCCGTATCACTGCCGGGATAATAGGCCCCTTTCAGGGTGTTTTTAGAAGCAAATCCACCACCCATGTCGATATATTTAATCGTGTGCTTGTATTTCCTTTCAATTCCGATAGCCAGATCTGCCAGTTTTAAGGCTGCCTTTTCGTATGCCTGAACCGTCATCATATATGTCCCGATATGTGTATGAAGTCCCAAAAGATCTATTTGCTTACTGATCATGATCCGGTTCAGGGCATCCCAGGCTTCTCCGTTTTCATAATTAAACCCGAAACGGTCCCACTGGGGATATATTCCTGTATCCATATTCACCCGGATTGCCACTTGGGGGCGTTTTTCAAGAACCTTGGCAAGCTCCAGGAGTTCATAAAGTTCATCAAAATGATCAATATGGATCAATGAGTTATTCTCAATCGCCTTTTTCAGGTCTTCCCGGGATTTATAGGGACCGTTAAAAATGATTTTTGAACCGGGGACTCCATTGATCAGAGCCTTATCGTATTCAAATCCGGAAACCACTTCAGCCCAGGAGCCCTCCTGGTGAAATATTTTGCACACGGCATTCAAATAATTTGTTTTGTAGGACCAGGCAAACCGAACTTTGGGATAGCGCGAGGAAAAAGCCCTGTATGCCTCTTTATATGTCTTCCGAAGCACCTTTTCAGACAAAACAAAGAGTGGAGAGCCATATTCTTTCAGGAGAGATTCAACAGAAATCCCTTCTATCTCCTCGATAGGTTCCGGTCGCCGGACCATGCCGTATTTACTTGGAAGTCCTGCATTAATTTTTTGAATCAGCGGTCTTTCAAAGGGTATTTTTTTCATTTTTTCATCTTTCATCATTTTATTTCAAGTCCTTATTTGGGTTGCGGGTTCTCCCCGCCTTCTATAACTCCCCCCGGGTGGTGAGTGACTGAAAATCTTGCAGAGAGCAGATCATATCATACGAGTACCGGATAAAAAGGATGCCCACGGTGTATGCCGTAAAGGTTTCAACAGGATATCCCAGTGCCAGTTTGACCAGGGCTTCGGGCAGGTTCTGTCCGGCTCCTACGGCAAGATATACCCAGGCAGGAAGGCGGGGATTGATTTCAATCAGATACAGCTCCTTTTTATCGGTCCGGATAAGCTCCAGTTCCATCCCGCCTCTCCATTTGGTTTGTCCGATAATGTGGCGGGTCAGGTCTAACATTTTGGGATCATCCAGGGTTATCCCGCCCCAGGCTTTTCCCTTATCGGTGATGTACTGCTTTTTCATGGGGACAGCTCCGACAGTATTACCCCGGCCGTCTCCCAATGCAACTACATTCACTTCGGTGCCACGGATATACTGCTGGACAACGATGGGCAATCCCCATTTGGATGCAATTTTATTGAAATAAATTTGAGCCTGTTCAAATGAGTAGGCAATGAATGCATCATAAAACTTCCCCTTGATTACCATGGGGTATTCATAATCCTCTTCCAGTTCTTTAATCTCTTGAATACTCGTTATAGCCCGGCTTTCAGGGACCTTTACCTTGTATTTTTCACCAAATTCAGGCAGGTTTGACTTATGTCGCTCTTCAAATTGTTGCAGTGTGGGTAAAAAAGTATGAATGCCAAGCCGCTTCAGTTCCGGTTCTGATTTCATAAAGGCATAAAGCTCCGAATCGAAATTGGGAATGAGCACATCTATGGATTCTTTAGCATGAATATCCCGAATCCGTTCCATAAGCACTCCGCTTCCTTCGGACGGATAGGGCACTTTGTAGCTTTTATCCACGTGGTCATGCATGTAGGCTCCGGGTTCCAGATTTTCATAAACCAGTCCCACAATCCGGGGCTCAAAATATTCAGAATCCCGGATACCGCGAACGACAGGAATTCCGGGACCCGGACTGTCAACATTATTCAGTCCGGAGACCGCAATAGTAATTTCAGCTTTCATCATCCTCTTCAATCAGTTGATATTGTTTTAGCTGTCCAAAGAAATCGTAGAGATACCGTTCCAGAACTCCTTTTTCCACATCGTATTTTTCCAGAATCCTGCCGGAAATGACTTCCGGGTCCAGTCCTTCCTTCAAAAAGGTTACGATTTCCATTCCAATCGGATTCAGGGTATAGGAATCTCCGCTTGTCGGATCAAAAATAAATCCTGTTTCGCTGACAGCAATATTTTTCTTCAATTTCATGGGAAGTCCTCCGGAAGATTAATTTTATCTATAGAATGCCCGAGAGAGCATAATGATTTTACACTTTTTTAATCATTTAAAAAAAATTAACTCATAATGCTAAATAAAACCGTGTTTTATAGCACATTACATAAAAATTTGGAGTTTCCTGGATTCAAATGCCCAAAATAATGAACCAATCCACAGCCACAAGCCAGACCCATCCCAGTATGGCCGAATAGAGAAAAGAGCGGGTTTTCCAGGCCACTACACCAAAGGTCAGGTGGAGGATAATGGACATGATACCTTCCATTTCAGAGGTTCCGATGTAGACCGGTGCGCCGACAAGGGCGGCAATCAGAATGGCTCCGAGAACACCCAATTCATCCTTCATAGCATGAAAAATAAATCCCCGGATAAAGGCTTCATAAGAAAAATAAAAAAGAAATGCCGTGAGATAATAGCGGAGAATCACCCAGATACTTTCCATGCCGATATATTTATACAGCGGATATATATCCTGGAACTCATACATTTGAGAAGCACCAAAGGCATAAAGCAACATAAGGGGAAGACCAATCCCCAGGGCAAGAAGTCCCTTTTTCCAATCCCCTAACCGAAATCCCATTTCCTTTATGTGGTAACCCATAACGCCGGTCCAGGTGAGGGAAGGGATAATAAAAAAGATTAAAACAGCCGAAAGCCATTGATAATAAACTGACAGCAGCGGAGCTGTTATGGTATTATTACTGAAAAAACGCTCATACGTACTCATGCGCCCATGATAAAAATAAAACACCGAGAGCAGGAGTCCTAACAACAGAGGAATCCACACATTGGATTTTGTCCGGGGAGTCCGGGGGGTCATAATTACCATCTCAATCCTCCATGATTCAGCTCCAGGGTTTTTGTGAGAAATGTTAAAAAAGACCCTTCGCTTTCCACCTGATATCCCTGCCAGCCTGCCTGGCGTACACCTTCGATATTGTCCTGCCGATCGTCGCAAAAAAGGGTTTCTTCCGGATGAATACCCAATACCCGGGCAGCGTGGCGATAGGTTTCAGGATCCGGTTTGCTCCGCTTTTGTTCATAAGAAAGGTAGACTTTATGAAAGGCTTTTCTTAATCCGACATGGGCATCGATGTTTTCAAAATCCACCACATTGGTATTGGATAAAAGATAGACAGGCATGTGCTGCTTTAAAAAATGAATCATCCCCCAAGTTCGTAAACGAAGGGGAAAAGCCGTATGAATTTGCCTTTCTAACTCATTCCGCCTGTCAGCAGGAAATCCGGTGTACTTTTCCAAAGCGCGAAAATAATCCTCCCGAGTCTTCTTTCCGATTTCAAAACCCCTGAAAAATGGCGAGTCGTAAAAAGCCTCGAAAGCTTTTTCATCAATACCCACTTTCAGACAAAAGCGGGGATAATCCACATCTACAACTACATTACCAAGATCCAGGACAAGATTTTTGATGTCGGGCATTGTTATTCTGCTTTTTCGGATTCGATTTTCTCCCGGACTTTATTCATTAGGGATTCAATTTCCTTTAATTTTTTTTCATCCGAAGTGCTCTTTTTGAGGAGTCCCAAAATCCGCAAAGCCGATGAATAAGCACCCTGTTTAAAATAAACCCTTGCCATGGTCAGCGTGTCAAAAGGCCCGGACATTTCCCGGTTCTCCTCATTTGACGTTTCTGCAAGGTTCTCGGGTCTTTGATCCTCAATATCCCGATGTTTCCGTTCATGGAGGGTCTTCAACAAATCTTTTAACTTGGAAGCCTCTTCCGAATCAGCCAGCAATTCCCTCTCTTCCAGCTTTTCTTCCCGTTCAATTTCCGCTTCTTCCTCAGGAGACAGGTGAATATCCAGAGCCGATTCTTTTTCTTCATCCTTTTGCGGCATTTCCGGTTTGCGTGTTTCTTTTTCAGATACTTTTTTCTTCAAATCGACAAGGATATCCCCCAGATAGGAGGATTCCTCCCGGGCAGGCATATCTTCCGGGGATGTCCGGGTGCTATCCGAAACGGATTTTGTTTTTTCCAATGTGATTGTATGAAGTATGGGATCTTCTTTCGATGGTTCGGGCTGCTTTTCCCGTTCCTTTTGGTCTGTGCTGGAGTGGGAGTGGAGAATCCGGGACACTTCTTCCGGTTTTTCATGCAGTTTAAGGGGTTCAGGTGTGATTTCAGCCAGACTTTTTCGTATTTCCTTCAGGGACGCCGTTTCCGGTTTTATCATTCCGATAAGTTCACAAAGATAGGCCTTTTCCCCGTCCGAAAGCATATTGTCCCGCATGTACAGCAGGGCTTCCGCCGCGGACACAAACCCGGGATCCTCATGAATAACATTCCGGAAATAATACTCAGCCATCTCAGAAGCCCCCGATTCCTGCTGGCATACTCCGTTCAGGTAGCGGATGACCACATGATCCCGAATATCCGCCGTAACATGTTTAATAAGATTCAGCCCCTGATCGGCCAGACCCTTTTCCAGAAAATGGCCCACGGATTTGTATATCTCGTGAATTCTATCCATGTATGTATGCATCGATCCTCCTTTGTTCCCCGGTCACCGGCCTGAAATCCGGGACCATTTTTTCCCATTCGTTGCAAGTTGCACCGTTCATCTCCCCATCTTTCACATTCTCCCTCTCAAATCAATTGTCTGTCCGCAAAACTGGTGAAATCCCTGTCAGCAATTATAATATGATCCAGAACAGGAATCCCAATAATTTTTCCGGATTCTACAATTTTTCGGGTAATTTCAATATCTTCCCGGCTTGGTTCGGGATTTCCACTGGGATGGTTGTGCATGAGAATCACTGCCGCCGCCAGGTAATCAATGGCAACCTTAAAGATCTCCCGGGCATGAACAACTGAAGCATTCAGATGCCCCCGGCTGATCACAATGTCCCGGATAATACGGTTATGGCTGTTCAGAAGAATCACTTTAAAAATCTCATAATTCAGAAGGCGAAGGGGCGGCCCGAACCGCATGGCGACATTCCGCGGATTCGTCATCTGAGGTTGATTGCTCAACGCTTCCGTTGCGGCAAATCGCGCTCCAAGCTGAAAAGCGGCAATGAGGGTCATCACCTTCGCCGGTCCCATACCTTTGATATGCTGAAGGGATTTTGCAGACATCCGTCCCAGGCCGGCAATTCCCCCGTTTTCCTGCAGGATTTTCCGGGATAAATCCACGGCGTTCAGGGTCGGTATGCCGGATCGAATCAAAATGGCAATCAATTCCGCATCACTCAGGGAATCTGCTCCGTATTTTTCCAGTTTCTCCCGGGGACGTTCTTCTTCCGGCCAGAAATGCAGTGCGGTGGAACGGTCTTTTAAATATTCGGATTTCTGTTTCATATCCTAAATTAGAACAACAGAAACCTTTTTCAAAGAACATATTATAATATTTATTTGTTTATGCGGGGCTGAAATTTCCTCTCGCTATCAAGAATAAAAGTAACGGGACCTTCATTCACCAGAGAGACAGACATCATCGCCCCAAAGCATCCCGTTTTCACCGGGATCCCGGTCATCCGGAGACGTTCACAGAAATATTCGTAGAGTTCCTCACCTTTTTCGGGCGGTGCCGCTTTTGTAAATCCGGGCCGTCGCCCTTTCAACCAGTCTGCACAAAGGGTGAATTGAGAAACCACCAGGCATGCTCCCCCTATCTCAAGGATATCCCGGTTCATCCGATTTTCATCATCTGCAAAAATTCTGAATCTTGAAATTTTTTCCGCCAGGTAATCGGCATCTCTTTTCTGATCTTCCGCCATAACACCCAGAAGAATCATCAAACCGGTGCCGATCCGACCTTTTTCTTCACGGTCGACGGTAACCGATGCACTGCTGACACGCTGTAATACTGCAATCATGCCATCAACCACACATTGGGTTTACCCAACATCTCCCGGAGTTTATCCAGCAATTCCCCTGAAGCATTCGCCCGGATATTTTGTACATGAATCACTTTCTCTTTCTGATCACTGCATACAATATGAAAAAAAATCTGCAATTTTCCCGGATACCGGTTGAAAAGGGATTTCAAATTATTCAGTATAGAAACATCCTCCGCCGTTTCATTCTTCATCCTCAGGTGGATTTGTTTCAGCTGGACATCCCGGATATGTTCTATGGGCTCAAGCGTATCCATGATAATGGAAATCTCATCCCGGTCACGATCCCGTTCAGACAATTTCCCCGTCACAAAGACCTTTTTATTTTCTTCAATCAGATCTTTATGCGTCATATAACTTTTATGAAATGCAATGACCGTGATGTCCTCTGTCAATGTTTCCAGTTTTAAGATGGCCCAGGGGTTGTTCTGTTTGTTGTATCGAATATTCCGGCTTTTAATGATTCCTCCGGCTTTGATAATCTCCGGGGGCTTTCGCGTGTCATCCCGGATCAGGTCAATATTGCTCACCGCTTCAATTTCATCCCGGAAATCCTCAAGGGGATGGCCGCTCAGGTAAAAACCGATGTGCTCTTTTTCCCGCTCAAGCTGGAAAGAGACATTCCATTCCGGAATATTTTCCAGGGGAGGTTCGGTTAAAACCACCTGCTGTGCCATTTCACCAAACAGATTCACCTGCGAATTATTTTTCTCCTCCTGATAACGCTGACCATAGGTAAGGGAAAGATCCACGGCATTCATTTTCTGAGCCCGGTTCCCCTCCAGAGAGTCCAAAGCACCTGCATAGATCAGGCTTTCCAGAGCCTTCCGGTTCAGTACCTTCGGATCCACCCGGCAGGTTAAATCAAAAATGGTTTTGAAGGGGCCACCCTCTTTTCGCGCGTCTACAATGGCATCCGACACCTTTTCACCAACATTTTTAATGGCGTTCAAACCGTAAACAATAGCATTGTCTTTCGTGGTGAAAAGGGTCTCGGAAAAATTCACATCCGGTGGAATTAACTCAATACCCAGTTTATGGACTTCATTAATCAATTCCACCACCCGCTTAATATTTGTCCGTTCACTGGTCAGGGAAGCGGCCATAAACTCTGCCGGATAGTGGGCTTTCAGATATGCCGTTTGATATGCCACATGGGCATAAGCTACACTGTGACTTTTATTGAAACCGTATTCAGCGAATTTGATGAGAAGATCATAGATATCATTGGCGATTTTCTCCGGGACTTTCCGTTCTTTGGCACCCTGAATGAACTGGATACGTTTTTCCTTCATGATATCCATCTTCTTCTTTCCCATAGCCCGGCGGAGCAAATCGGCATCTCCCAGGTCAAACCCGCCGATTTCCGAAGCAATCTGCATCACCTGTTCCTGGTAGACAATAATCCCGTAGGTATCTTTGAGGATGGGTTTCAAAAGAGGGTGCAGATAAGACACTTTTTCAATTCCGTTTTTTCGGGATATAAAAGCGGGGATATTTTCAATGGGACCCGGCCGGTAGAGGGCATTCATGGCAATCAAATCGTTGATGTGAGAGGGTTTGAGCTTCCGCAGATATTCCCGCATGCCTCCCGATTCAAACTGAAAAATGCCGTGTGTCTGTCCCTCACTGAATAAACGGAGCGTCTCTTTGTCATCCAGAGGGATGGAATTGATATCCAGGCCAATCCCTCTGGCTTTAATCATCCGGGTGGCATGATAGATTACCGTCAAAGTCCGGAGCCCCAGGAAATCCATCTTGATCACCCCGGCCTTTTCCACAGATTTCATATCATACTGTGTGATCAGTTCGCCATTGTTGTTCACGGCCACGGGAATGTTGTAATCTGTTAAATCGCCGGGGGCAATCACCACACCTGCGGCATGGACGCCAAAGTGGCGGTTCATCCCCTGTAAAACTTTGGCATGACGCCAGAGAATCTGGTACCGGTTGTCACTTTTCAGAAGGTTCCGGATATCCTCCGAAAGCTCTTCTGCTTTTTCCAGCGTCATGCCTAAATCATCGGGTATCAACTTGGCAATCCGGTCCCCTTCGGCATAGGTCATCCCCAAAACACGGGCAATATCCCGGACCAGTCCTTTGGCTTTCAGGGTACCAAAGGTGATAATCTGGGAAACGCTTGAGGTGCCATAGCGCTGACGGATATATTCAATGATTTCACCCCGGCGTTCATAACAAAAATCCGTATCGATATCGGGCATATTCACACGGCGGGGATTTAAAAAACGCTCAAAAAGCAGGTCATATTTCAGGGGATCAATATTGGTAATGCCCAGAGAATAAGCCACCAGACTGCCGGCAGCCGATCCTCTTCCCGGACCTACGGGAATATCATGTTCACGGGCATAGCGCATAAAATCCTGGGTGATCAGAAAATACCCGGGGAATTTCATGGAGTTGATCACATCCAATTCGTAATCCAGGCGTTTTTGATAGTCCTCCGGGATATGTCCGTCGGAAAACTTTTTCCGAAGCCCCTCTTCGCTCAGGCGTTTGAGATAAACAGCCGGATCTTTTCCCGGGACATCGTCCGGGATGGGGAAATTGGGCATGTGATATTCCCCAAACTTTAATTTTACATCACATCTTTCGGCAATTTTAACGGTGTTTTCAAGGGCTTCGGGAATATCCCGAAAGAGTTCCGCCATCTCTTCCGGGGACTTAAGATAAAAACTGTCCCCTTTGTATTTCATGCGGTTGGGGTCATTAAACTGCTTCCCGGTTCCAATACACAATAGAATATCGTGAGATTCCGCTTCTTCTTTTTTATTGTAGTGGGCATCATTGGCACATACAAGAGGCAGGCCGGTTTCCCGGTGAATACGAATCAGAGATTCGTTGGCCAGGGTTTCTTCTTCAATACCGTGTCGTTGAATCTCCAGATAAAAGCGGTCAGGAAAAATTTTCGCATATTCAAGGGCCGCTTCCTTTGCCGCTTCATAGCTGTGCTTTACCGCGAGTTCCGCAACTCTTCCTTTCAGGCAGGCTGACGTGGCAATCAAGCCATCATTGTATTTTTTCAAAAGCTCCATGTCCACCCGGGGGCGATAATAAAAGCCTTCCGTAAATCCCAGAGAGACCAGTTTCACCAGATTTTTATAACCGGTATTGTTCATGGCCAGCAAAACCAGGTGATTGTTTCCGAAACCTTCACCCCGCGTCGCTTTCCTGTCAAAACGGGATCCTACAGCAACATAAACCTCACAACCGATAATGGGTTTAATTTTGTGTTTCATACAGGCACTATAAAACTCAATGACTCCGTATAAAACACCATGGTCTGTCAGGGCAACTGCCGACATTCCCAATTCGACCGTCCGTTTTACCAGGCGTTCAATTTTCTGGGCTCCATCGAGAAGACTATAATCGCTGTGTGTGTGAAGATGTACAAAACCGGGCATAGTGAATCCTGTTAACCTGTTCAAAAATGAATACCGGCAAATATAGCTGCCAGACCTGCAAACATATCAATTTTCAAAATTTGAGACAAGAAGCCGTATCTGAAATTTTCACGGGGGATAAGAAGATAGATTGCCATCCCCGTCAGGGGAAGTCCCACCAGGGGCAGAACCAGCTTCAGGTAAGCACTGGAGTAAAAAGAAAATTTTACCGGGAAGGGAAGCACAAGGACCAGAAACAACAATAGAAAAGAGGTGATCATCCGTGTTTTCTTTTCCCCGATGCACACCGGCAGGGTCCGGGCTCCTTCGGCCTTGTCGCCTTTGATATCTTCCAGATCTTTGATGATTTCCCGGATCAGGGTATAAAAAAAGGCCAGCACTGCTGGCGTAATACCAAGTTTCACATTACCGTAAACCAGGCTGCAAAAAATAAAGACGAGTCCCAGTATGAACGCGATAATCAGGTTTCCCGTCAGGGGTCTGCGTTTAAAGCGGGCGGAGTAAACGATCATGAGGGGGGTTGTGATGAGAGCCGCAATGACAAAGGGAATCCATCCGGTATAAAGGGCGGATATATTCCCCATCGTAAAAGTTATGACAGCATAATGGCGGACATTTTTCCGGGACAGTTGTCCGGAGGGCAGGGGACGACGGGGACGGTTAATTCGGTCGATATCTTCGTCATACAGATCATTGACGGCATTACCGCCGGCGTTGAGTAAAACCACCGTCAACAGGGCGGAAAGCACCTTTTCCCACTGGGGAAAGGGGACAAAAAATGAGGCAGTCATCAATACCGTCAGTATGCTGAGAAGAAGGTTTATGGGTCTTCCCAGAACAATATATGCCTTTAATCGGGACATGAACACCCGCTCCTTTGGACAATATTTTCAGGTCAGAAAAAGTCGTTTTAATCTGCTGAAGATTCCGGTTTATACCTGGGATTACGGGATTTTCCAACACAGGAAATGGTTCCAAACCCCCGGCTGATGCCGCAACCCATGGCCAGATATTCAGGCAGATAGACATTGGATTGAAATTCTCCCGTAAAATACCCCATGCCGATCTCCGGGTGAACAGTGGGATTCAGCCCGTTAATACGAATGCGGCAGGATATTTTAAAACGGGGGGAATATTCGAATTCCTTCATCAGAAATACAATATTCTGAGAAAGCATTTTATTCAGAAAAGCCGTCCGTTCAGCTGCATACAAATACTTGTACCGGACCAGATTCTGACGGTTGAGTCCGACCCAGGGCGTTAAAAAACGGTACATAAACAAAGTCCCCGTTTTATCAAAACAGGAGCGATCATGAATGGTTTCCACGGATTTTACCGTCCATTCATGTCCTTTAACCCGGATGGTTTTCAGTTGTTCGACAAAAGCATCTGTTGTGTCCATAGCCTCTTTCATACCGACCACAACCGGCTTATTATCCACAATGGTGAAATGAATGCGGGGATAGATAACTTTTTTCCGTAATTCACCGTCGATATAGCTGCAGAAATCCGAATCTGAATATTTTTCCAGAACGGCGTTCCGCAGGGTATAGGCATCAGACATAAAGGGTTCGTCTACTGTCAGAATATGAGCTTTCAACTCCATAAGAAATCCAGTTCAGGAATTCATATTACGCAGGAAGTCTTTATTGGTCCGGGAAGCGGACATCTTATCCAGGAGAAATTCCATGGCTTCCACCGGACTCATTTCATTGAGGAATTTTCTCAATATCCAGACCCGGGCCAGTTCGGCTTTGGACATGAGGAGTTCTTCTTTTCGGGTTCCCGACCGGTTGATATCGATAGCCGGGAAAATCCGCCGGTCGCTAAGACGCCGATCCAGCACCAGTTCCATATTACCGGTTCCCTTGAATTCCTCAAAGATCACATCGTCCATCCGGCTTCCTGTATCAATGAGGGCGGTGGCAATGATGGTCAGGCTGCCTCCTCCCTCAATATTCCGGGCGGCGCCGAAAAAGCGTTTCGGCCGGTGCAGCGCGTTGCTGTCAATACCCCCGGAGAGGATTTTCCCGGAGTGGGGTACCACGGAATTGTGGGCCCGGGCCAGGCGGGTGATCGAATCCAGAAGAATGATCACATCATGACCGAATTCCACCATGCGCCGGGCTTTCTGTAACACCATTTCAGCCACCTGAACATGACGTTCCGGCGGTTCGTCAAAGGTGGAACTCACCACTTCAGCATCTACATTCCGCTGCATATCCGTCACTTCCTCCGGGCGTTCATCAATGAGAAGCACAATCAACATCGCTTCGGGATGGTTGGCCAGAATGCTGTTGGCGATTTTCTGCAAAAGAATGGTCTTCCCTGTCTTGGGCTGGGCGACAATGAGTCCGCGCTGACCCTTTCCGATGGGCGATAACAAATCGATAATCCGGGTGGAGAAATCTTTGGGATTCCGTTCCAGACTCAGACGTTCTTCAGGATGCAAGGGCGTCAGGGTTCCGAAGGGCCGGGTCATCTTGGCCTTTTCAGGATCTTCAAAGTTAATGGATTCCACCTTTAATAATGCAAAAAAGCGCTCATTGTCCTTGGGCGGACGAACCTGCCCACTGATAATGTGTCCCGTTTTTAAACCGAACCGCTTGATCTGAGAGGGTGAAACATATAAATCATACGGACTGTTCAGATAATGAAACCGGCTGCTCCGGAGAAATCCGTATCCATCGGGAAGAATCTCCAGAACTCCCTCTTCAAAAATATTTCCCGAGATCTCTGCCTGAGCTTCCAGAATTTTAAAAATCAATTCCATCTTTTTCATGTTCTGAACCCCGGGAACTTCAAAATCGGCAGCAATACTCTGCAATTGTTTCAGGGTCTTTTCCTGCAATTCTGATATGCAATACGACCTGTTGTCAGCATTGCCGGATTGTTCATTTGTTTTCACAGAAAAAATCCTTCATTTTTTTAAATGATTGATGGGTGATACACGTTTTGATTGAATGTCATGCCGTGGTAAATGTGTGCGGACAAGATATTACCAAAGTGATATTTCCATGTCAAGCACAAAAGTATGTACACACCGAAATTTGCGATTGTTCCCAACTGTTTGCTTAACCAGTAGGGGATTATAAGCATTATTTCATAAAATATCTTTACGTTTTTTAAATTTAACCGGTCCGATTCGTAACATATACCTAAAACCGGTGCTCTAAGGAATACGAAGGGCAAGAAATATACATAAAACACCTTATTTGTTCTGTTACTTTTTCTTACCTTTGGAATCAGGTTGGAGAAAACTCTTTATGCCGGAGAAATGGATTCTCTGCGGCTGGTGAAAAAGGCATCATCGTTTTGAAAGACAGGGTTGTAAAAAAAGAGGAAGACAAGAGATGAAGAAACAATTTTTACAAACATACGGACTCATTATCCTCATTTACACTGTCATGATTTTCGGGGGTATTTGGCATTTGGCAGGCCTTTTTCATAAAACCAGTCAAATCCTGTACGTCCCTCTCCTGGCCCTTCTTTTTTCCATGAATTTGATTTATTTTATCTCGCTCTACAGGGAAACATCTCTTCTGAATATTTTTTTCATTTGGACAGGCTTAATTTTCATCACTGCCATGGTGCTGGAAATCGTTGGCGAAAAAACCGGTGTCTTCTTTGGGCATTATGCCTATACCGATGCCCTTTCCCCGAAAATTTTCGGCGTTCCCCTCGTGATCGGCCTCAGCTGGCTTAACCTTGTCTTTGGCACCGTCCAATTAGCAAACCTGTACCTGTCCCAATATGCCTGGCCTTTCAGAGCTCTTTTTGCCGCATTATTGATGACAGGTTTTGACAGTGTGATGGAGCCGGCAGCCCGGGCGCTGGGATTCTGGTACTGGCAGAACTATACTGTCCCCTGGCAAAATTATGTGGCATGGTTTGCCTTTGGGTTTATATTCTCTTTTCCCTTCCTCCGGTATTTCCCGCCGGTCAAAGATCGGCAGTTGATTCCCCTGCATATCTTTTTTGCCCAGTTTCTCTATTTTGTTTTGGTAAACCTGGTCTGAAAGCGGGATATTATTTCCTGAAAGTTGATTGATATCACAAATTTTATAACTTAAACCCGGTATATTCTAATATAAAAAACAATGAGGTTTCATCGAGTCGTGGATTCAGGCGAAACAAAAGAAAAAAACCGGTACTTCGAAGATTTAAAGGCAGGCATTATCAGGGCTTTTGTACTGGCTTTGATTTTTGCAGCATCCCTTTACATTTATACGAAATTTGTGGCCCGCTGAGATATTTCACTATCTTCCGGGTTATCTTATTTAACCCTGTTTATGACAACCGGTAATAGGTTTTATACCATTCCACAAAGTGTTTCATCCCGGTGCGGATGTCTGTTTTAGGATGATAGTCGCAAATTTTCTGAAGGGCAGATATGTTTGCATGGGTTTTTAAAACATCCCCGGGCTGCATTTTCCGGTAGTGAATCTCAGCCTTTTTCCCGCAGGCGGATTCAATGGCCCGGATAAAATCCATGAGATTTACGGGATTTCCGAGACCGATATTGAAGAGGCCACATGGGGGATTTCCCCGGGGAACTTCCCCCTTCATTACTCCGAGAATTCCCTCGAGAATATCGTCGATATATGTAAAATCACGGGCCATTTTACCGTAGTTGTACACATCAATGGGTTTTTGATGCAAAATGGCATCGGTAAATTTAAAAAAGGCCATATCCGGCCGTCCCCAGGGTCCGTATACCGTAAAAAAACGGAGCCCGGTTATGGGAATGGAAAACAAATGACTATAGGTATGAGCCAGCATTTCATCCGCTTTTTTTGTAGCGGCATACAGGCTGGCCGGTTTATCGGTCCTGTCATTTTCCGAATAGGGAAAATCTGTATTTAACCCATAAACGCTGGATGAACTGGCATAGATCAGATGAGATACGGGATAGTACCGGCAGGCTTCCAGAATATTCAGAAAACCCGTCACATTGCTGTCCACATAGGTTTGTGGATAATCCAGACTGTACCGGACTCCGGCCTGGGCAGCTAAATGGACAACCAAGTCAAAAGACTTCTCCCGGAAAAGGGAGAGGAGGGGTTCTTTATCCGTCAGATCACCCCTGATGAAATGTAGCTTTCCGGTCTGAACAGAAAAGGATTCGGAAGATTTTTGTTCCGGTGACAGGTCGATTCCCAATTCCTTTAAACGGGCATATTTCAGGTTGATATCATAATACTCGTTCAGATTATCCAAACCGGTGATATCATGTCCGTCAGCCAGAAGGCGCCGTGTCAGGTGAAATCCGATAAATCCGGCTGTACCGGTAATCAATATTTTCATTTTCTTCCTTGTGTTAGAAAGTGCTGTCCGTTCTATCTTCCGTGGCAGATCACATCAAAGCGTCGGACTGAAGACGCTCAGCCTAAAAAACTCAAAGATCTCGGCTGCAACTCAATGTTTATCACTCAAAACTCCGAGTATAAATCCATATTCCTCTGCAATTTCCTTATAGGCATCATACCGCCCTGATGCACCACCGTGTCCGGCTCCCATGTTGGTTCTCAGAATCAGGGGATTATCGTCTGTTTTCAGGGCGCGGAGTTTGGCTGTCCATTTGGCCGGCTCGGCATAGGAAACCCGGGGATCATTCAGTCCGGCCGTAATCATCATGGGAGGATATTCCTGTGCTTTTACATTGGTATATGGACAATAACTTTTAATGTAGCGGTAATATGTCTCGATGCCCGGGTTGCCCCATTCGTCATATTCGGTCACGGTGAGGGGCAAATCGGGGTCAGACATGGTGTTGAGGACATCCACAAAGGGAACACTGGCCACCACAACCCCAAAAAGATCCGGACGCATATTGACAACGGCTCCCATTAAAAGTCCTCCGGCACTCCCGCCGGCTATTGCCAGTTTTTCAGGAGTCGTATAGCCTTCCCGGACAAGATATTCAGCCACATCAATAAAATCGGTGAATGTGTTTTTTTTCTTCAGCCATTTGCCGTCTTCATACCAGTATTCGCCTTTGGCTCCGCCCCCCCGGATATGGGCGACGGCATAGGCAAACCCACGATCAACAAGACTCCACCGGGCATAAGAAAAATAAGGGGTCATGGCAATACCGTAAGCTCCGTATCCATAGAGAAAAAGAGGTTGAGTCCCATCTTTTTTAAATCCTTTCAGATAGAGGATTGAAACGGGTATTTCCGCACCGTCACTGGCTGTAACCCATAAAAGGTCTGTTTCGTAATCATTACAATCCCAGCCGCCGCGGACTTCCTTTTGTTTCAGCAGAGACAGTTCCCGGGTTGCCATGTTGTATTCATAAATCGTCTCGGGTGTGAGAAGGGATGTATAGTAAATTCTCAGAACGCCTGAGTCATATTCCGGATTGCCTGTCCCCCGGGCTGTATACGTTTTTTCCGGAAAGTGAATGGTGTGTGCTTTTTCATCCCCGAAGGTGTACACATCAATCATCGCCCGGGCATTGCCGGTTCTGTATACCGCAAGATAATCCTTAAACATGTCCAAACCGGTAATTTTCACATCCGGATTGTGGTCATACACCGTGACTGTCTGTGTAAAAGCCGGCGCCGAAACAGGCTGACGGAGGATGACAAAATTTTTCTGATCATCCTGGTTTGTCAGGATATAGAAAAACCCGTCACGATGTTCCAGGCTGTATTCCCTTCCCTTCTCCCGGGGGGCAAAAAGGGTAAAATCCTTTTCAGGATAACGGGTTTCCAGGTAATGGACTTCCGTCGTGATCTTGCTGGCGGACGTAATGAAAATGTACTGCCTGTCCTTTGAACGGTCCACATCCACATAGTAGGCCATATCCGGGTCTTCATACACAAGAACATCCTCCGAGGCGGGTGTTCCCAAAACATGCCTGTAAACCCGCCATGGACGGTAGGTATAATCAATTGTCGAGTAAAAGAAGGTCTTATTATCTACAGCCCATACACCACCTGCAACACTGTCGATGACTTCAGGATAAAGGAAGCCGTCTTCCAGATTCTTAAAACGCAACGTGTAGACTTCCGAACCATTCCTGTCCTCAGAAAAGGCAAGTATCTGATGATTGGTAGAAACACTTAAAAGTCCTAATGAATAAAAGTCACTTTCTGCCGCTTGTTTGTTTGCGTCAAAATAGATCTCTTCTTTGTGATCCAAGGACCCTTTTTTCCGGCAATAAATACTGTATTGCTTTCCCTTTTCCGTCCGGCTGTAATAATAGAAATCATCGTGTTTCACAGGAACGGACATATCCGTTTCCTGCATCCGCCCGATCATTTCTCTGTACAGTTTTTTCTGCAATTTCCGGGTATCCTTCAGGATAAAGTCTGCATAGGCGTTTTCCGCCTCCAAATAATGGATAACTTTCGGATCCTGTTTGTCTTTCAGCCAGTCGTAATAATCCACCCGTATATCTCCGAACGCTTCCACCTTTTTTTCAATCCGCGGAGCAACGGGAGGATCCATACTTTTCTGTGAACAGGAAAGGGTGATCATAAACATTGTGAAAACAATACTCAATTTGAATACTTTTTTCATTTTGTGCCTCTTATCTCGTTTAAATACTGTGAAAAATATAATCATTTATCATGTCTTTCTCCTGAAATAATCTGATAAATCAATTTTTTATCCATAAACCTGTGCCAAAGCGAAGCGACAGTCCCTGAAGCAAAGCGTATCGGGAAACCCATGAACTCATGAACCCATTCAGTTCCGGTTTGTTTCTCCCTGTATATTTGATAAATTTAAAGTATGAAACATCCCCTGAGAAGACCGTTCCCCGGTCCTAATTCCCTTCCGGCTGTTTTGCAGAGGGATCTGGACATGTTTGAAGCCCTGATTCGGGAACGGGGACAATCAGCATATCCTCCCATGAATTCCATGATCGCAACCTTGATTCGAAATGGAGGGAAACGGATACGGCCTCTTGTGTTAATGGCTGTTTTCCGTGGAATGGAGGGCCCCGGAGAAGCTGTCCGGGATGCCTACAAGGCCGGGGCATCCCTGGAACTCATTCACACGGCAACTCTGATTCATGATGACCTGATTGACCAGTCCCTGGTACGCCGCGGAGCTCCCACCATTTATGCCTCTCACGGCATTCCCTCTGCCGTTCTTGCCGGTGATTACCTCTTTGTGGAGGCTTATGCCCTCACATCGGGTTTACCGGAAAAGCTGATCCGGAAAAATGTTTCAGATCTTCGTAAAATGGCAGAAGGCCAATTGCTGGAAGAAACAACCCCTCCTGAAGAACTCGATTTTTCAACATATCTGGATATTATCCAATGTAAAACCGCCGTCATGTTTCGTAGCGCCTGCATTTCCGGGGCTATGCTGGCGGGAGCCACAGAAGAGGATCAACATCGTTTGGGAGAAGCCGGACTTATGCTGGGTGTAGCCTTTCAGTTTATTGACGATATTCTGGATGTGACGGGAGATGAAGATATCACCGGAAAACCGGTAGGTACCGATTTTCTGTCCGGCAAAAAGACCCTGCCTTATCTGCTGTATGAAGAACAGGTCGGCGCACTCCCTCGGGAACGGACTCCGGAAACATTCAAAACCATCTACAACGGATTTCGCTCTGAGGCTATCATCTCCAGGGCAAAAAAAATGGCCCGGGAGAAGACTACCCGGGCCCAAGAAGGTTTTGCTATCTTAGTGAATCCTCAAATCCGGTCTTTTATGCTGGATATGTGCGACCGGATGCTGAACAGGATTTTATAATCCGGCGGTGATCATCCGATACCGGTTTTCATTTTTAACATAGTGCTCGTTTGTTTTTAATTCTTTCGCAATAAAACCGCTCAGGTGTTTCAGGCGATTTCTAAAACTGTAGGGAAACCAGTGGCGGATATCATCGGGGTCGGGATTCCGGGGAATTTTTGTTTCAAGTTTCCGCATCAGAGAAAGCATACCGTCCGGTTCATAGCCTGCCCTGTAGGCATAGATGGCTCCCTGTACATCCGCTTCGGCTTCATATTCTTCTTTACGCCCTTTAATCGCCCGTTCATACATCTCATCTGCCAGAGCATCCATCTCTTTCGTATCCGTACCAAAGGCTTCATCCAGCTCGCCAAAAGCATCTTCAGCCCGGAATTTCACTTTCCGTTTCCCCATTTCCGTCTCTCCGTGTCCCAGGGTGACATGGGCAATTTCATGCCCGATCAGACATGCCAGTTCGTGTTCGCTGTCTATCTGTTTGAGCATGCCCTTCGAAATGACGATAACCCCGATGGGCAGTGCATTGGCATAGATCTCGTCGGTATCAGCAATGTGCACGGTCACTGGAAGGTCATAAAATTCCGTATTCTCAACAATCAGTTGGGCGATTTGATTCACATAGGCCGTCAGACGCGTATCGCGGATGAGTCCCGGAGCTGTCAGCCTGCCGGCCGTATAGGCACTTACGGCAAAGAGTGTTTCATCAATGACAAATCCTTTGTTCTGTTTCAAGCGGTACTTGCGCCGGAAACGCTTTGGAGACCAGCGTGTGTGATAAGTGTTTTCACGAAATATCAGGTAATCCTGCGGATTGAATGTCCGCCGGACCGGCTGGTCCATAACGGATTTATTCAGGATTCCCTCCCGTTCAAACTGATTTTCAAAAAACCCTTTAACGGCAGCATTCACCATGGTTTTGGAAGCCTTCCGGTCAGTCCAGTCATCCGCCATCACCCCATAATCAATGGATGCGGCTCCGCTTTCAAATGCCATGGCCGAAACCCAACCAGATTTCTGATCTGATGTGCTCACCTGAATCCACAGCTCTCCGCTTTGTTGGACAGAGACATCATCCCCTTTATTTAAAATTTTTACAACGGGGAAAAAGGCACCGGCTCCTTCACGGAGTGAAACATTGCTGCGCTGAATGGTTTCTGCGGACAATCCGGAAAGAAATCCGCACACTATCATGAAAACAAGACTCTTTTTCATAATCCCCTCTACTTTGTTTTAAAAGTAAACACACCGGATTCATCCACCAGGTCCGGGTTTTTCTTCAATAACATGCACCGATCCACAAAAGCCGCCGAAGGTTTATCCTCCGGGTCCAGGCGGAGAATCTCCTGGAAAGCTGTTATGGCTTTCCGCCAGTTCCGTTTCCGGTACCACTGCATGGCTTCTTTAAACATGCTTTCAATTTCAAGCTCCTCCGGTGAAAGGTCTCCTTTTCGCCCTATCAGCGTGAAAACCCGGATGGGCAGATTTTTCCCTTTAACCCGGATGTAATCCAATTCTCTGAAAATGTAATCATCTTTCACGTATTCCCATGTGAACTCGCTCATAATGTTGGTGGTCCCATAGGATTTGTTTACCCCTTCGAGACGGGCAGACAAATTTACCGTATCACCTACGGCTGTATAATCCATCCGTCGGGCGCTGCCCAGGTTCCCCACCACCATGGGGCCGCTGCTGATTCCGATCCGGGTTAGAATGTTTCCGGACGGAAGGGGAATCAGGTCATTGATTTTCTTTTCCCGAAACTTCAAAATCACCTCGCAAGCGGCCTTGGCATGATCGGAGCGGGGAATGGGTGCCCCGAAGATGGCCATGATCCCATCCCCTGTGTATTTATCCAGGAGTCCCCCGAAATCCAGGACAATGGATGAAATCGTTTCAAAATAGTTATTTAAAACCCGGATCACATCTTTTGGGGATTTTTGTTCCGAATATGTGGTAAAGCCCTGTAGATCGGTAAAGAGGACTGTTCCGGTCACTTCCGACCCTTCCAGATCGACCCGTTCGGGATTTTCCATTAAAAGGCTGATGACATCCGAACTGAGATATCGGGAAAAGAGGGAGCGGATTTGTCGTTTTGCCCGACCTTCGGTAAGGGTCCGGTACATGGCCGATGATCCGGTTGTCAGTAAAATCCCCAGGACCGGAAAGAGAAGATCCATTTCGATGTGCTGATACTTGAAAATTCCCAGGGAGATCAGAACAAAAATCATGGCACCGGCTAAAGCGAGTAGTACCGATATGCTGAATTTACGGTTGAGAATGATAAACGCAAGAAACAGGAGAAAACAAAGGGTAAAAACTTTTACCCACAAGTCTGGAAAGGATACCAGTGCATCGCCTTCCGTGAGGTTTTGCCAGATGGTGAGGTGAATTTCACCGCCGGGATATGGTTGGACGGATGTAAAGGGTGTGGGTTTTAAATCCAGCAATCCCCCTGCAGAGGCACAAATCATAATCTTTTTATTGGCATAGTCCCCGGGAGGAATAATGGGCTCTGCACCGGACCGGGCACGGATTGCAGAAAGAAAAACCGCGTGGAAGGAATCGTACCGGTAAACCCCTGATTCACCACCGGGGCCATACCAGAAAATTGGGAATTCACCGCGTGCTGAAAGGGGAATGGATGTTTTCCGCGTTATTAAGCGCTTTTTTCCTGCATCGTAGGACAGAATAGAATCCCCTGAGGATTCCAGATAAGCTGCCAGTCCCAGCTGGGGATAGATCTCTTTACCTGCGCGAACCATGAGGGGCAAACGGCGACAAATCCCGTCCGAATCCGTAATAAAATGGGTTGTGCCAATGCGTTCGAGTCCCCGGGCCAAAACCGGGATGGGAAAACGGATTCCGCCATAAGCCGGAAGACGCAGCGCTTCGGATCCGGCAAACTGAAACTTTCCGGCACTTTCAAAAATCCCCCGGCGATAGAGAGAATCGGTCAGCATGGCTCCCATGACCACATGGGGAAAGGCGGCGATGGCTTCTCCAAAGTCCCTGTCCGACGCTTCGGCAGAAAGTTCTATCCGCTGCTGGTCCGGTTCAGAAAAATGCATGTCGAAAACCACCGTTTGGGCACCGGCTTCCCGGAGGTAATTCAACACAATTCCGTAAAACTGCCGGGGCCAGGGCCAGGTGATATTGTACCGGTCTGCAAAATAACTGATAGAGGCATCATCAATGGCAATCATCAGGAAGGATGTATCAGGAGCCTCTTTTTCCGACAAAAGGTGCCATTTGAAATCCGTTACGGCATACCGCATGCCCCTGTAAATATCCGTAAGGCTGAAAAGGCACATGAGGATAAAAACCGCCAGGGAAATCGCAAGGGTGGACCAGAGTGCTTTTTTATTCAGATCTTTCATGGCCGAGGCTGCCTTTTCTCCACCGGAATGACCCGGCGGATTATGTTAAAATGGGAGGGGGCGGTTTATCCGTTACAAAATAACACCGGTAAAACAATCGCATTCCCGGATCGGGTGTTCACATGATTCATCAATTGTGATTATCTGCTTCAACGTGTATGAATTTAAAGAAGTCCGTTTCTTAAGAAAAGGGCGGATTTATAATCGTTTTCCCGTTTCTGCATCAAAAAGGTGGGCTTTGGACATATCCGGATAGAGATCCATGTGGCTCAGTTCTTCCATAAGGGGATCAAAAGCCCCAGTAATACAGTGCAGGCGGATTTCATTCCGGGTCATATAGAGGATGGTTTCATTTCCCAAAGGCTCTATCAGGTCCAGCCGGGTCTGAAGGGGTACGGCCTTCTTGTCCGGCGGCGTTATGTACAGATGCTCGGGACGTATACCGACGATCACCGCTTTTTGTGCCTCCTTTTTCAAAACCGCATTGCAGGATTCGGGAAAATCAAAGACAAGGTCCATATCTTTGGAATAAAGGGTTTTGTTTTCCGTGATCACAGCAGGTATGAAGTTCATGGAGGGACTCCCGATAAAGCCTGCGACAAAAAGGTCTGCCGGTTTTTGATAGATTTCCATGGGGGTGTCAAGCTGGTGGATAATTCCGTCCTTCATGATGGCGATCCGGTCGCCCATGGTCATGGCTTCAATCTGATCATGGGTCACGTAGACCATAGTGATTTTCAGCTGCCGGTGGAGTTTCTTGATTTCAGCCCGCATTTGGACCCGTAATTTGGCATCCAGGTTGGACAGGGGTTCATCAAAGAGAAAAACCTTGGGTTTTCGCACAATCGCCCGTCCCAGGGCTACCCGCTGACGCTGTCCGCCGGACAATTGTTTGGGTTTTCTTTTCAGAAGGGAATGAATTTCAAGGATATCCGCCGCTTCCTGAACCCGTTGTTCTATTTCTTCTTTCGGATACTTTCTCAGTTTCAGTCCAAACGCAATGTTATCATGGACCGTCATGTGGGGATAGAGGGCATAATTCTGAAAAACCATGGAGATGTCCCGGTCTTTCGGCGGAATATGATTCACAAGGGTCTCGCCAATAAAGATATCCCCTGCCGTCGCCGATTCCAGACCGGCAATCAGGCGGAGCGTCGTGCTTTTCCCGCATCCGGACGGCCCGACCAAAACGAGAAATTCCCCGTCTCGGATTGTCAGATTTAAATTGTCGATGACTTTCCGGCGTTCATCAAATGTTTTGTCGATGTTTTTCAGTACAATCTGAGCCATGGCAAACCCTTTGCTTATTTCGGTTTAACACGTTTTTTCAAAAAAAGACCGGTCCAGATGGGTAATCCGGCAGGTCAGATCCAATTCACCGGAAGCGACAATGAGCCGGTTTTCATCCTCTTCAACACCGGTTGTAAAAACCACATCGGTCAGGTAAATCCAGTCGGAAAGAACGGCTGTCAAAGAGGGATCGGATTCCAGGACCGGCGATTTATCATTTAATGTAATGATCTTTTCCGGATGATGGCGGTCCAGGATGGCATAGAAGGTGCGGTATTTTCCCACGGTGCCGTATTTTTCAACGCCGTGAAAAAGACACAGCCAGCCCTGATCCGTTAACAGAGGTGGAGCCCCTCCCCCCAGTTTGTACGAGATCAGAGTGTCCCGCCTGGCCGGAATGAATACATTTTCCACCGGTTTCCAGTGGTATAAATCAGGCGATTCTGACAAATTGATAGAGGGACCGGGGAGAATATTTCCCTCGGAGCCGGTTGTAAAATACAGTTCCCCCAGGGGGCGCGTCAGGGCATAATATGTGCCGTTGATTTTCTGTGGAAAGAGGACCATATCCTTGTTCTGATGATCCATGATGATGCCCTTCAGCGTGTAATGGAGCCCGTCAAATGAGTGGTACAGGGTGGTTGAATGACGCTCAGAACTTACAGAGCAGGTGGTCATAAAGTATTCTGAACCGATTTTTGTTATCCGGGGGTCTTCGATACCATATTCCTGATAAGTTGCAGCCGGCTCAATAATTTTGTCATAATGAATATTCAATACCGTCAGGCCGTCCGGACTCAGTTCCACGGGGAGAAGCCAGGAAAAGGATGTCAGACCGAAGACATGGATGTGCTCATATTCCAGAAATCGGAATTTCCGGGGATCGCTGGTATCCAGTTGATACGTAGGGTGCTCTTCGACGACATAGCGGTCCGGCGCCGACCAGCGGATAAAACGAAAACGTCCCTCTTTTATGGGCTCCCGGATGGCTTCGGCCACCCGTACCATGAGGAGGAGATTCCCATTGGCAAGACGGGTCATCCCCGGATTGAAGGCTCCCAGAATAAATGTTTCAAGTCCCGTTTTCACATGGATCGGACACCGGTTCAGGTCAATATCCACAGGTGATAACACAATTTTGTCCGATAAAATATGTCCCCGCTTTATCGTATCCCTGCCTTCTTTTTCATATCGTTTATCATTTGTACACAATTTAAGCCGTTTTCAACATTTTACCCTAGGGATAATATAATGCTTGACAAGGAAAATATGATAAAATAAATTAAAACGTTTCGATAAAAATAATGAGATATCCATGGCAACAACAATTAAAGACATTGCCAGAAAAGCCGGTGTATCCATTTCCACCGTCTCACTGGTCCTGAACCGCAGGGGATATGTGGCGGATGAAACCCGGGAAAGAATTTTATCCATCATTGAAGAAATGGATTACAAACCTCTCCATTCCGCCCGAAAACTGGCAACTCAGAAGACGGGCAACATCGGATACATTCTCTGGGAAGGCCATTTTTCCGAAGTGGAAATGTTTTACAGCCAGGTTTTTCTCGGGATGGAGTATGCCGCTCGGAAAAATGATTACTACATCCTTTTGACCACCGTCAACGATCATTTTGATCCCCGGCAAGACCTCCCCCGTTTTTTACAGTATAACGATGTGGACGGCGTAGCCCTGGCAGGACGGGTCCCCCTGGAACTGATTCGCTACCTGGATAAACACGCCATTCCCTTTGTCCTCGTTGATTATGAAGTCCCGGGAAAAAATTATAATACCATCAAAATAGATAATTACAACGGGGCATTCCGGGCAGTGGAATCTTTGATTGAACAAGGCCGGAAGCATATTTCCTTTGTGGGGGGGACCTTCATCCACCCTTCCATTAAGGAGCGGTACCGGGGATACAAGGATGCCCTGGAAAAACATGGACTTCTGAACAATTCCTATCTGGAGACTTACAGCTATTGTGAAGATGTGGAAACATCCCGGACCATCGGAGAAAAAGGCATTAAAAAACTCCTTAAATCCCGGCCGGAAATAGACGGTGTCTTCTGTTGCAACGACACCACCGCCCTGGGAGTCCTCTCCGGAATCCAGTCCATGGGCAAAACCATCCCCGGGGATGTGGCCGTCATCGGTTTTGACGACATCCCCCCTGCCGAATTCAGTTCTCCAAAACTCAGCACCGTCAGCGTACCCAAACTGGATATCGGAAAAGAAGCATACAAATTGCTGTATGAGCGTATACATAATCCCAACATCATGCCCCAAACACGGACTATATCCGTTGATTTGATTCTCCGGGAAAGCAGTCAATAAAACATAAACATTGAGGGGATACCGTCTGTGGCCAAATCGATTTTTAAAACCAAAGATAAAGCATTGCCCTTTTTACTGGGTATCAATTATTGGCCGACAGATTCCGCTATTCACATGTGGAGCCGGTGGAACCCGGAAGCCCTGGAAAAGGATATCCTCCGGATGAAGAAACTGGGCATGAACTGCTTTCGTCCCTTTTTGATGATGCCGGATTTTACGGACGAAACCGGGGCGGTTATCCCTCTTATGACGGAACGGCTCAAACATTTTCTGAGCCTTTGTGATTATCATGAGATATCCTGTATGCCCTCCTTTATTGTCGGTCACATGTCCGGCGAAAACTGGGATATTCCCTGGCGTCAGGGAAAAAATTTCATCCGTGATCCGGAAGTATACAAGATCACTGAAAACTATATCTGCACCCTTGTCCGTGAGTGTCAGTCCTATTCATCCGTTTGTGCATGGCTGCTGTCCAACGAACTGCCCAATTATGCTGAGGAAACAGATCCAAACGCCGTCGCCATCTGGGCTAAAAAAATCATCGGAGCCATCAAAAAAATAGATCCCCACCGGCCTGTGAGTATCGGAGACGGTGCCTGGAGTCCGGAAATCATCGGCAAAGAAACCGCTTATCACCTTCGAAAACTCAATCTTTATCAGGATTTTGCCGGGTTACATTATTATCCCCGGGGAACGAGTCCCTGGCACCATACATTTACAACTGCTTTCCGCCTTGCCATGGCCAAACCATGGGGGAAACCGGTTATCGTAGAGGAGTTCGGCACATCCACTACCCTCTGTTCAGAAGCAAATCAGGCCGCTTACTACCGTTCCGTTTTTTACAGCGCCCTGATCAATGATGCCGGCGGAACTCTCAGCTGGTGTCTGAATGATTTTGATTTTACGGATGAACGCCCCTATTCCCATCACCCCTTTGAAGAACATTTCGGTATCATCCGCAAGGATAATTCAATGAAACCGGCAGCCCGGGAGTTTCCAGCATTTGCCAGAATGCTTTCAGACCTTGTCCCTTACCAAAAAATATCCTGTCAAAAGCCCGTAGGTCTCTTCATCCCCTCCAATTACTATTATAGCTATCCTTTTCAGTTTCAACCGGAATTCAAACAATGGTATGATTTATATCTGGAAACCTTCTCCCTCCTGAAACGGGCAAACCTGGATGTCCAAATGGTTTTTGAACCGGCCCAGGAATTGGAAAATGAGGGGAAATATTCACACATCCTCAATCTCAATCCCGAAGAAATCCCTTTGTTAATCATACCACGCATGAAATTTATGACCAAGCGGACACGCCTGGCTCTGGAATCATACATTCAAAAGGGTGGCGCGCTGTATTTCAGCTTTGCCAACGACAGCTGGGTGCCAAACTGGCACACCCTGGCCGGTGTGGATACAGACTGCAAATTTGGCGTACCGGACTTCTACCCCCGGGAAACGGCCCGGGTCACCTTCCCCAAAGACTGGGGATCTTTTCATGCAGGAGATACCATACAAATTCCCCTGAAACATACAGAACCGGAATTCAGCGTCTGCCCGGTTCTAAACCATGAGGGGATTTCCATAGCAGAAGACGCCCTTCGTTCTCCTTTTCTTCTCAGGCATTCCGTCGGGATTGGGACTGTCTGGTTTAGTCCCTTTCCCCTCGAAATGCTTTCCCTGGCCAGCCTTCAGGATGAGTGGAAACACCAGCTGTGCAATATCTACCGGTCCATCTATGAATCCGTGGCTTCCCCGTCCTTTTTTACGTTGCAGGGAGACGGCCTGGAAGCAGGATTCTGGAAAAAAGGATCCCAGTATCTCATCGTTATTTTCAATCATGCCTGGAAAACGGTCCAGGGACGGCTTACCGTCAATGTACCCCAATGGAAACAGGATGCATCATCCCTTCCCTGCCAAAAGGAAGCTCCTGACAAGATCTCCTTTACGCTGCAGAGAAAAGGGGTGTGTACCCTGAAAATATCCGGGAATTAAAATATGTACTGGTTGTCAACTAGAAACAAGGAGGAATGATGAAAAAGGGGACACTGTTACTACTTGCGATTTCCCTGATCTTTTGCGGCGTGTCTTACGGGCAAAATATCATCGGAAATCCGGGGTTTGAAGATCTCTCCCCGTCGTTCTGGAACCCGCTCAACGGGACTTTCGGAACGGAACTGGGTGTGGGGACCGACACCACATCCAACGTAAAAAATGGCTTCCGATCCTT
>JAGGVO010000030.1 GCA_021157965.1 Candidatus Neomarinimicrobiota bacterium | reverse complement strand
TTTGACCGGGTAAGCGGCCCTGCCACCGTGGAGACGGATATCTTTGAAGGCTTTGCCGGATTTATGGATATGGGGGTTGCCGATGGTAAAGATTATCTCTTCACCGGCCGACAGACCGATTGGGCGCCTTCATCTCCCTTTCTTACCAATGATGCACCGGGACACGGAGCCAGTATGGCCGGTTATGAACAAAAGGTCACACCGGGGAATACCCATGATTTTCCCCGGGTGTACGGAAAATCCATCCTCAAAGCGGGATACGGCTTTCTTTCCACATCCGATGAAGCGATAAACAAAACACCGGACAGACTGAAAGATATGCCGGCGGTTATCCTGATTCTCGGAGAGGAAAAAACAACTCCCGGGCCGTCTCCAACGATGAAAACGGCCTTTCAAACCTTTGATCCGGAGCTTCAGTCCCTGATTAAGACCTACCTGAATGGCGGCGGGAAGATGTTCATTTCCGGTTCCTATGTGGGAACAGACCTTTTCAAAAACGGAAAGAGTAAGGCAGACAGTCTGTTTGCCGAGGATGTGCTGAAATTCACTCTGGCCTCCTCCTATGCGGAATGGGGCGGGAAAGCCATTTCCTTTGAGGATACATTCCTGAAAGACGGCACGACCCTTTCCTTCAACACCCGTTATCATCCGGAGATCTACCAGGCTGAAGCGGTGGATGCCATCGATCCGGTGGATTCACTGGCCACAACCATCCTCCGTTACGGGGATAATTACTACAGTGCCGCTGTGGCTTACGACGGTGATTATCGCCATGTTGTCATGGGATTCCCCTTTGAAACAATCTTGGAGAAAGGGGATAGGCACCTCCTGATGGAAGCTGTATTAAAGTTTCTGTTTAAGTAGCATTCAAATATCGAACTAATAAATAATTTTGGCCCGGTGGTGTGTGTTACCGGGTCAATTTTTTATCCGGGAGAATGTTTTGGGCTTTGGCTGCCAGCTGGTCTGACAGGGTTTGATGGCGGGCAATGTGGGAAACTTCGTCAAATCCCTTGATTGTGCCCTTCTCCACCACGATCTTTCCATTCACAATGGAATAATCCACCGGTTCCATGGCCACATTAAAGACCAGGGCAGCTGCCGGATCATGCTGAGCCCCGGCGTATTCCAGGCGGTCCATGGAAACCATGATCAGGTCGGCACATTTACCCGGAAGGATTTGTCCGATATCCTCCCTGCCCAGTGCTTTTGCCCCGCCAACAGTTCCCATCCAGAGAACATCCCCGGCAGTCAGGCGGTATTCCGGCTCACGCAACCGGGAAAGAAGCATGGCCTGGCGGAGTTCCATGAGCATATTGGAGGAATCGTTGGAGGCGGATCCGTCCACGCCGATTCCCACCCTGATTCCGGCTTTCAGCATCTCTTTGATGTGTGCAATACCCGATCCAAGGCGCATATTGGAAGAGGGACAGTGAGCAACACCCATTCCTGCTTTGCCTCCACGCCGGATTTCATCCTCATTCAGATAAATACAATGGGCAAACCAGGCATGGGAATCAATCCAGTCCAGAGATTCCATGTAATCAAAAGGTCGCTGGCCGAATTTCTCCAGGCAAAATGTCTCTTCATCCTTTGTTTCTGCCATATGGGTGTGTATTTGCAGACCGTATTCCCGGCCGATTTTTGCCGTTTCTTTCATCAGCTCCCGGGTCACGGAGAAGGGTGAACAGGGAGCCAGGGCAATCCGGGTCATGGCTCCGGGAGACGGATCATGATACGTTTTAATCAGGCGAAGAGTATCCTTCAGGATCTCTTTTTCTGTCTGAGTCACATCATCGGGAGGAAGACCGCCGTCTTTTTTACTCATAGACATGGATCCCCGGGTGGGCTGGAAACGGATTCCCAGTTCCCGGGCGGCTTCAATTTCTCTGTCGATGAGGATTTCTTCCGCCTGACGGGGAAAAAGATACAAATGGTCCGAACTGGTGGTGCAGCCTGATTTCAGAAGTTCTGCCAGAGCGGTTTTGGCACTTACATAAAAGGCTTCACCGCTGATTCCACGCCAGATTTCGTAATGGATAATCAGCCAGTCGAAGAGTTCTGAATTCTGGGCAGCCAATACATTTCGGGTGAGGGTTTGAAAAAAATGGTGATGGGTATTGACCAGTCCCGGCAAAACCACCATGCGGGATGCGTCAATTACAATATCGGCATGGTCTGAAAAAGGTTCAGGACCGGCCGATACAATCTGATTGTCCTCAATGTAAATGTGTCCGCCGGAAAAGGGATCCAGCAGATCCCCCCCATCCTTCCAGTCCGGTTTCATCCGGCACGCCAGGAGGGGATTTTTTACCAGAATGGACATTATTTCAGAAGCCCGGTCTTTTCGTTAAATGCTTTAATCAATTCATCAATTTTCGGAGTCATCTGATGGATGGCTCCCCAGTATGCTTCGGCATCATACCACTGGGCATTCAGTTCATCCAGAGGCTTTTCCTGCTGTTCAATCCAGGTATAGTATTTCAGATTGTGAATGCGTTTTTTTCCGTAATAATCCAGTTCCAGCATATTATCTATAGTGATCTGGTTCAGAATTTCACTATCCCGGATGGCATCATCCCGGGTATATTCGCCATACTTCTCATGCATTTCACGCATGCGGGAGTTATAGAGTTCCATGGAGTCGGTGAAAACTGTCAGGACAATATCCTTTTCCGTGAGTTCATTGTATTTGGCATATTTGATGGCTGCCACCATATTACCAATGGATGAAATCCCCAGGAGATCCAGATTTTCCACAAGGGAAGTTTCCACTCCGCGATTAATGAGGCATTCTTTGCCTTTTTCCTCGTTAAACAAGCGCATGAGACGGATGGTATGTTCATCATCTACGGCAATGACAAAATCGGTATTTTTCACATTGTGGATCCAGGGCACGTGTTTATCGCCAATGCCCTCGATGCGGTGACCTCCGAAACCGTTACTGAGGAGGGTGGGGCACTGGAGGGCTTCCGCCACGGTAATTTTGGATGTGGGAAATTTTTCTTTCAGGTAATCACCGCAGGCCAGAGTTCCGGCGGAACCGGATGACGACACCACACCGGAGTAACGATCTCCCGGTTTCATTTCTTTTTTGAGCACCTCTTCCATGGCCGGTCCGGTGATTTCGTAGTGCCACAAGTGATTGCCGAATTCATCGAACTGGTTGAAAATCACCACGTGATTTCCCCGGGACCGTTTCAATTCCCAGCATTTGTCGAAAATTTCCTTCACATTGCTTTCACAGCCCGGTGTGGGAATGACTTCACCGGCAACGCGGGAGAGCCATTCAAAGCGCTCTTTGGACATCTCTTCCGGGAGGATGGCGATGGATTCACAGGCCAGGAGGGCTGCATCATAGGCGCCGCCGCGACAGTAATTTCCCGTGGAAGGCCAGACTGCCTTCTGGGATGTGGGATCAAACTGCCCTGTCACCAGCCGGGGGACCAGACACCCGAAGGTTGCCCCCACTTTATGGGAACCGGTAGGGAACCACTTTCCCACCAGGGCGATGATCCGGGCTTTCACGCCTGTCAGTTCCGGAGGAAGTTCGATATAGTTCACACCATTAAAACCACCACCTTCAGGGACCGGTTCATTTTTCCACGTGATTCGGAAAAGATTGCGCGGATGAACATCCCAGAGTCCGATAGACTTCAGTTCTTCCTTTATGCGATCCGGGATCTGTTCCGGATTTTTCATCTGTTCAAAGGTTGGAATAATAATATCCCGTTCTTTACATCGTTGGACGGTTTGTTCCAACTGTGTGGGATTCAGAGTCAGGTCAATCATGCTTTCCTCGTTTCTTATGAATTGCGCTTCCTTGGAAATTAATAATTTTTTGTGTGACAAGCAGTAAGAATAAGGAGGAGTTGAGAGTGAAGAGTTGAGAGTCGTAGGGGTAAAACATTTTTTACCCCTGAGTTGGAGTTGAGAGTTTTGAGTTTTTTCTCCCGC
>JAGGVO010000029.1 GCA_021157965.1 Candidatus Neomarinimicrobiota bacterium | reverse complement strand
TCTTTAATTTTACGCTTGCAGCTAACGTCTGTGTAAACCCAATTGTGTTTATTCCGCCAAATTGGAGGGCTAAGCACTATTGGGTTTATATTTTCTTTATCGTTCATTATCAAAAAAATCATCGACAGGATTTTTTATCTGATCGATTGCCTTCTTTGATACGTGCGTGTAGACTTCTGTTGTTTTAGAGCTGTTATGACCCAGTAACTCCTGAATATAGCGCAAGTCCGTTCCCTGTTCAAGAAGATGTGTGGCAAAACTGTGCCGTAATATATGGGGAGTAACTTTTTTGCGAATACCAGCCTTTAATGATGCCTTCTTTAATATATTTGCAATACTTGTTGGTGAATATTTTCCTCCATTTTGACCTTCAAAAAGATAGTCCTTAGGTCTATATGCTCTATAATAATTTCTTAATAATACAAGCATATGATCCGAGAGCAATGAAATCCTGTCTTTTTTCCCTTTCCCTCCTCTTATGTTGATAACCATTCTTTCAGAATCGATATCTGTAATTTTAAGATTGATTGATTCACTCCGCCTTAATCCTGCTGAATATATTAACATTAATATTGATTTATGCTTAATGTTCTCACAGACACTTAATATTTTCTTCACTTCATTTTTACTTAATACTTTGGGTAACTTTTGTTCTTTATGCGGCCGGTGCAATTCATAATATTCTTTCTCCCTGCCGAGAACCTTTTCGTAATAGAATTTTATGGCATTGATACGCTGGTTCTGCTGACTTGCGGATATGTTTCTTTCACGGATGAGCTCGCTTATATAAACATTGATCTTTTCTTTTGATAAATCATCAATATTACCAGGTCCGAATTTCCTGCAAAAGTCTGTAAAATAATTTATGTATACTTTTTCTGTGTTTTTACTGTAGCGTTTCTGGATCAATATATCCCGATATTTTTCCAGCAGCTTTTCCATTACCCTGAACTACCCCCTTAAACCACCCGCTTGTGATATCATTTGCCGTGCAACTTTAATTAATGTTCTTTTATCTGATTATCTATGATATTTTCAGAAACAGAAGACAATAAGATGGTCGCCAAAACGAAGATGAACGCTTTTAATTGCTGCCAGGAATGATTTTTGTATATCCAATAAACTTTTCCCCGCGGCTCCGCCACTAACAGTCCCATTTTTACTGTATAATAATTATTAGTATTTAAAAAATATAAACAGTTCGAATATCAAACACAAATAGAATGCTCATTGAATAAGTATCACGGAAGAGAAAAGCTGCACCCTTTAGCTTAAAAACTTAAGCAAACGCACATTCTATAAAACCATTGAATGAATTGATATGGCACTCCATGATTTGACATCTTATTTCAATCCGGATGATCTTGCGCAACTGGATGGTAAAAAGTTCCCCCGGAAAAGATATTTATTCCAGGATCTGCTTCAGGACGAAGGAAAACATTTTGCAGGTATTATCGGTCCGCGGGGAGCAGGCAAAACGGTCCTTCTTAAACAACTTCGAAATGAAACCAAAAACAGTATTTATATCTCCCTGGATACTCTGCAGGATGATCTTTTTGAACTGATTCATATCCTCAGCAGAGATTTTAAAATCCACACTTTTTTTCTTGATGAAATTCATGCCGTTCCTGATATACATGGCCTGTTAAAGAAAATATTTGATTTTTTAAACGTCCGGATCATTTTTACCAGTTCTGTTGCACTGGCCATGCATGCTTCTTCCTATGACCTTTCCAGGCGGGTGTTATTATATTATCTTGATAATTTTTCTTTAGCCGAATACGTGTATTTTAAATATGATAAGGAATTACCTCCGCTTACACTGAATCAAATTATCGAGGGTGAAAACTTATCACCTTATATGCATTTATCCGCCTATTTCAATGAATATTTACAAGGTGCCAATCTCCCCTTTGCCCTTCAGGAACCCAGGTACCTCTCTCTCCTGAAAGCCGTTCTGGATAAAATTATTCAGTATGATATCCCGATGGTTCAAACTTTGAGAACTGATGAGTTGCCTGTTATCCGTGATTTTGTAACATTCATTGGACGATCCGGTATTGATGGTATCAATTATTCAACACTCGCTCATAACCTTAACATTACAAAATATAAGGCCAGACAATATTTGGAATTGTTGGAAAAGGCCTTTGTTGTAAAACAGGTTTTCCCCGGCGGAACCAATGTGATGAAAGAACCCAAAGTGTTGCTTACATTGCCTTATCGGCTTCTATTTAAGGATTATCACGATGCTGTCGGCCCCTTGAGAGAAGATTTTTTCGTCTCAGCCATGAATACGGCAGGCTATGATCTTATGTATCTAAAATTTACCCGTGGCTCAAAAACGCCTGATTATATGTTGAAAGAGGATAAATCATACATCTTTGAAATTGGAGGACCCGGAAAAGGAAGAAGTCGGTTCAAAGGGATCCATGCAGATAGAAAGATCATTTTCAGTCATTCAACACAACTTGATAAAAACACCCGTCCCCTGTTTCTCCTTGGATTTCTTACCGGACATTCTTAATGCATAACCAATACATCGGAAACCTTGTGATACCAAATAAACAATATAATCATTGACATAAAAAGGATATCTTCCTTAAATTTTCAGGCTTTTTGATCGCTTATCATCCGGAGTAGCTCAATGGCAGAGCGGGTGGCTGTTAACCACTAGGTTGGGGGTTCGAGCCCCTCCTCCGGAGCAAGAAAACCAAAGCCTTGATATATTATCAGGGCTTTTTTTACAATGTGGATATTATTTAAAAAGGGAGGGGCGGGAAGTTTACCCCGATAGCGAAGCGTATCGGGAAATCCCTCCTCCGAAGGATAAGAAAAAAATCCGGTACTCCACCATGACTTTTTTTTTACAGGTTTTTCATACAAATATTTATCATGCAACCCTTTAGTGGATATATCAGTCCATTTACTAAAAAAGGAGCTTAAAAATGCAAATTGCTCAAATGGAAATGCTTGCGATTGTTATAACGAGTATTGCTACTTTTGTCACGATCATTTTGGTATTTTACTTTGAATACCGTAAAAAAAGATTGCTGAGTGAACAAATCATAAAATTTCTGGAACAAGGCGGGAAGGCTTCAGAAATTTCCGCTTTGATACCTAAACCCAATTATATCAGACGAGGTTATTTATTTATTAGCCTGGGAGTTACATTGGGGATTGCATTATGGTTAAACACTGGTATCATTTCAGCAAGTTGGGGACTTATTCTGGCTGGATTGGGACTCGCATATATCCTGGCTGAAAAACATACAAAATCATAAATTTTTACATTTAACCTCTTGCCTCTGCCCCTGCAACAAAATCCGTAATGTTTTCTTATACCTCCCCCAAAAATATCCTTATTTTAAAATGCCTGAACAGGAACCACACTCATGACACTGGATGATCAAATCATCAATCTATATCAACATGGTTTCCACCGTCAGGCAATGGAACGTATTATCGATTCCTGGGGGAATGAACTGAAACAATGGTTATATACATTTGTCTGCAATGAAGACGATGCAGATGATCTGGCTCAGGAGGTTTTTATAAAGGTTTATACTCATTTTCATCAGTTTCGTGGTGACTCCACGTTGAAAACATGGATCTTTCATATTGCCAGAAATGCCGCAGTAAGCTATTTAACCAGTAGATATTACAAAGAAAGTAAGATGGATCCCGAGCTGCCAGATACCATTACGTATAAAGAGGCCAGGAATGATGTTGATGATATAGATAAAGATATATGCAGATCAGTCATTCGCCAACTTCCAACGCTGCTCAGGACTCCCCTCGTTATGCATTCCTATATGAATTGTAAACAGGAAGAAATTGCAAGGATTTTGAATATCCCGTTGAATACTGTTAAAGCACGAATTCGAAGAGCAAGACTATCTGTTATTTTAGTAATGGAAAAACAAGGATTTATTTCCTTAACCGAAAAACAAAAACAGGAGGAAAAATGACTCACTGCAAATACATTCAACAGCGATATGTCATTCATGGTCTCAATGATCCGGAAGTCCTTCATCATCTAAAAGACTGCCGGCATTGTTATACATTATTACAGAACGTAGAACATTTTCATCCTAATGAACTTACTAAAGAACAAGCTCATGTTTATCTCTCTGATAACACGAAAAAAACAATTCTGGAACAGATCCCTGTATATAAGAATCCCAGATTTATCATGATTCTTGATAGTCTTTCTGCTGTGATTTTTGCTCTTTTAATTCTTTTTAATGGAGGTTTAACGGAAAGAGTTTTTTCTTTACTTGCAATACTTTTCGGATATATATCCTCAATATCCCTTTGGAATTTTTCAGTTCTTCTCTTCATTCCACCTCTCTTTGTTGCTTTCTTCTTTATCTTTTTTAGTTTCAGATATTTAATGAAATAAAATATTCCTTTCATATTTATATCAAACGAGAACCCTCTTTATCACTTAAACATATTCTAAAGGGATTTTGTTACTCTTTTTACATCCGGACTCGACCTTCTCCTGCAACTATTTGTCCCCTTTTTCATCATAGACAAAAATGGAGAATTCTCATGAAGAAAACATTTTTCATACCCAATATCAGTTGCAGGCACTGTATTATGACCATTACCCGGGAGCTGCAGAACCTGGACGGAGTGACATCAGTGGAGGAAGATGTTTCCTCTAAACATGTGGAGGTGACGTGGGATAAACCCGCGACTAAATCCCAAATCCTGGACACACTGGATGAAATCGGCTATCCGGCGGAAAATGCCTGATGGCGGTTAAAAAGGAAATCCTCCCCGTCCGGGGGATGACATGCGCCAATTGCGCCGCAACGATTGAGAAAAACGTCAAAAAACTGCCCGGTATCCGATCCGCTTCCGTGAATTTTGCCACGGAAGAACTCACCGTTGAATACGATACTTCCACCCTCTCTCTGGCTGATATCCTGTCCGCTGTTCAGTCCGCCGGTTATAATATTCCCCTGAAAAAAATCCGCATTCCTGTGGCAGGCATGACCTGTGCCAATTGCGCTTCCACTATCGAACGGGGACTCACCCGTAAGCTTCCCGGCCTGTACAAAGCCGCTGCCAGTTTTGCCGATGGATCGGTCTCGGTGGAATACGTTCCCGGTCTTGCTTCCCCCGAGATGATGGCCGAACAGATTTCAGATTTAGGCTATACACCGTTAACAGATCAGGAGCCGGGTGAAAATAGCAGCGGCGAAAAACATCACCGGTACCAACTGAAGGCCTTGTGGATCGGCATTTTGTTTACCACTCCCCTTTTTATTCTGAGTATGCTCCGGGATTTCGGCATCCTGGGAATGTGGAGCCACGCCCTGTGGATGAATCTTTTCTTCGCTTTTCTCGCCACACCGGTCCAGTTTTATACCGGGTTTGATTACTATAAAAACGGCTGGAAATCCCTCCGAAACGGATCCGCCAATATGGATGTGCTGGTGGCTTTGGGAAGTTCCGTGGCCTACGTGTATTCGTGGATTGTCATCTTGTTTCCAAATGCAGGGGACCACGTGTATTTTGAAACCTCCGCCGTGATTATCACCCTCATCCGTCTGGGAAAATTCCTGGAATCCCGGACCAAGGGACAAGCCGGTGCAGCCATCAAAGAATTGCTGAACCTTCAACCGGAAACGGTGGAAAAAATCACGGATACCGGTACCTTGACCCTTCCCCTCAGCCAGGTGGAACCGGGGGATATCCTCCTTGTGCGGCCCGGCGGGAAAATCCCGGTGGACGGGACAATCCTTGAGGGAGAATCGGCGGTGAATGAATCCATGCTCACCGGTGAATCCCTCCCGGTGGATAAAAAAAAGGGGGATCCGGTCACCGGCGGCACCCTGAACACCTACGGAGTTTTAAAAATCCGGGCGGATAAGGTAGGCGAAGCCACCGTCCTGTCCCGTATTATTGCCATGGTCCGAGAAGCCCAGGGAAGCAAGGCACCTATTCAGGCCCTGGCGGATAAAATCGCAGCGGTGTTTGTCCCCTCAGTCATCGGCATTGCCTTTCTTACGTTGATCATCTGGCGACTGGCCCTGGGGGAATGGGTCCCCGGTCTCCTCCGCATGGTGGCGGTTTTGGTGATTGCGTGTCCCTGTGCCATGGGTCTGGCCACTCCCACAGCCATTATGGCGGGGACCGGCAGAGGGGCCTTGAAAGGCATACTTTTCCGGAACGGCACAGCCCTGGAAACATCCGCCCGGGCGGATGT
>JAGGVO010000028.1 GCA_021157965.1 Candidatus Neomarinimicrobiota bacterium | reverse complement strand
GATGCACACGAGAATATTCAAATGTCTCTCCTTTCATGGATTCAGACACAGTTTCAAACCCTGAAATTTAATAAAACAAACCCTCAGCTTCATGGCTTTTCATAAATTGAGAGATAACGGGAGGATGATTTTTGGGATTATAAGAGTACCGCGACGATGATGATACCTGCAAAGGTAATCATCAGCGGAAATATCGCGATACTGAATTTTTTAGATGAGGGATCTTCAAAAACCTGTACATCAAATTCATGGATGGTGGTTTTTTGGTGTGCATCGATGCATTCGATCCGGAATGTGTTCATTCCACGTTCGCTGTTCCGGGGTTTCCAGGTGATCAGTCCCGTCTGCTCGTTCAACTCGGCCCACCGGGGCATCTTAACGGCTTTATAGCGAATTCTGTCACCGTTCAGATCCTCAGCCCTTATCTGATAGGAATAATCATACCCCGTTAAAGCTACAAGGACAGGCTTGGATGTGATTTCAGGAGGTATGTTGACAAACACCTTAAAGGACTGGCGGTCTGTCTGATATCCATCACTGACTTCTATCTCAACAGGCCAGAATCCCTTTTGAGTGATATCGGGCGACCACATGATGGTTTTGGTTGAAGGATAAAGCTTAACCCCTTTCGGCGCGGAAACCAGGCGGACTTCCATTTCCTGTTCGGCGTTCAAATCCTCGATTTCGACGGGATATTGCCATATATCCCCAAAATGGACAATGTTTTCGGGGACTGATACAATGTGTGGAGGACTATTGACGTAGATTTGAAAGGTGAGAGTATCTGATACAATAGCATCTGTTGCCCGGACTGTGACGGGATAAGTCCCGAATTGAAAGGACTTGGGTGTCCAGCGGATTTCTCCCACTGCACTTACAGTGAGCCCTTCCGGTCCTTCGATCAGGTTAAATTCCACTTTTTTATCCCGCCAGATTTTGTGAAGGGGCAGGTATTCCACCGGTTTTCCCAGGATCCCGGCAAAAATCTCGCGCAGGTGTGTTTTTCCTGTATAATCAGGGTTCACTTCCACAAAAAGATCTGGACCGGCATGGTAAAGATGCCGGACTGCCGGACGGACATCCACCGTTTCCGTGTCTTTCTGACTTGACCGCAACACCGGTACCGATTGCCTGCGGAGAAATGTTTTTATCTGATGTTCAATCTGTGAAAATTCATCTTCATGTTCCACCCGAATGCGATATAAATGGGTGGCATTTTTGTCTTCGTATTTGAGGGCATAAGTCCACAGGCTGTCTGTAAAAGCAACCGGCGACTGCGGGGGGATGATCCGGACAGGGTCGTTTACATACAGCATCATCCGGATGGAATCGGCTGCAAAACCGTCATGAGCGATGACTGTCAGTTGATGGTAATCGTAATCCTCTTCGCTTACACTCCATACTACACGCCCCAGACTATCCACGTGGGCCGGCGGTGAGTGTTTGCCGATGAAAAAACGGATACGGGCATCGGAATTTTTATCTTCCACTTTGCAGGTGTATCCAAACATATCTCCGGGCATGAGGATTTTATCAGCCGGATCGGATACAATCTTCGGAGGACTGTTGACGTACAGGTGCAAATGCTGTTCATCCGAAGACAGGCCATCACTTGCGGTCAAAATAACCTGATGGCTGTCTAACTGGTTCATATCAGGCAACCATTTGAGAAGTCCTTCACGGGATATTTCCATCCCTGCCGGTGCATTGTTATCCAGTGAATACCGGACGTTTTTCACCTGGCGGACGGTGTAACGGGGCAGATTTTGAACCGGCCGGTCCAGACATCCTGACAGAATTTCTCCCAGCGTGATATTTTCCTTCTCCTTTTCCCTCGTCAGGGTCACCAGCAGATTTTTCCCATAGTAATCGATTTTTTCAATCACAGGCCGGACATTCACGTAACGGCCCGGTTCACCTTCCCGTGCCACGGAGAGTATCTCTTTTGCCAGAATCTGCTCCGGATCAATGATGACAGGTCTTTCAAATGTAAATTCATACAGGTTGGCATGATTCCGGTCCTGAACCACCACGGGATAAACCCAGGGCTTCTGAACCGGTAAAATCAATGATGTGGGAGAAGAAACAATATTCACCGGGTCATTGACATAAATCATAAAACGGGCTGAATCGATGGAAAAACCGTCGGTAACCTTTACCGTTGCGATGTTTTCATCCAGATTTTCCATCCCGGGTGTCCAGTGCACCACTCCCTTTTCCGTTATGAATCCCTTTTCAAGTCCTTCTAATTCAAATTGAAATTCAGGATTTGAATTATTATCCCGGAGTTCCACCTGAAATGATAAGGTTTTATTTACCGGTGTTGTCAGAAGCCATTCTTTATTCACGATTTTTACCGGATCGTTTACATAGACGGACCAGATAGTGCGGCTTGTGTCTTTCTTGTCACTGATGGAGAGATAAATGGTATGGGAATCCAGTTGTTCGGGCATAATTTTCCAGGTGATAAGGCCTGTCCTGAGATTGTATACGGCGCCTTCCGGAGCAATCCATTCCAGATTCAGGGAGCCCGGATCCAATTGATTCAATGCGACGGTTCTTGAAAAGATTTTGCCGGGTTCCAGAACATCATCAAAGGTCATGCGGCGATTCCGGACCTGGGTCATGATATCCGTGTCAGGTGTTTCAGGGGGAATAATGACAAGGGAATCACCCATCTCTGTTTTCTGAAGCCGGATATCTTGTGTTGTAATTTTAACTGTATCCAGAAGAGATTTCAGTTCTTCCAGCATATTTTCCCTGTCTGCCGCTACAAAGATTTCTTCATCAGGGGATGAAGAAACCAGGGGGGCCAACATAAAAAAACGGTTCCCTGCATCGGTTCCGGCGACAAAGGTCCGGTTTTGAGCGGGAGCGTAGGCATAGCCCTGAGTTGGTTCAAAGGGGATGTGTTGTGATCTCCTGTACGTATATTGTTTTGTTTCACGGTCCTTTTTCCAGACACGGACAGAATCACGGTAAAAGGTGAGAAGGGACCGGCCGTCTGTATCCACCCGGGTCAGGGGGTTTTTAATTTCCAAAGGCTGAAAAACAAGTCCCTTTTCCACATCGTTTCTGATCAGGGCACCCCGGTTTTGCTCATTTATAAGTAACAAATCTTCACGGTCGTCCGGGAAGGGTTTCAGTGTCTTAAATCGGAGAGATTGGGACGGAAAAGATTTGCCTGCCGTACTTAACCGGGCTTTTTCAATGCTTTTCCCGTCCTGAAGGGTTACCAGGGTGAATGCGTAGGACTTATCGGAGATGTTTTGCATCGCAAAAATGATATCCGCAAGAGGAGCTCTGTCCCAGTAGACCACAGAAAAATTGAGACGTCCGGCTTCAGACAGGAAGGTTCCGGAACTCATTTCAGCGCCCAGGGACCAATCTTTATTTTGTATACCACCCTTTCCACTCAGGATAAAAATTTTCCGGAGTGATCCGCTGAATAAAACAGCCAGTTCGGTAAAACCGGTTGTGGTATAGTGGCCGGGTATGATTTTTACCGGTTGAGCCCGCGTAAAACGGTCCACCCTGAGAGATACGCGGCTTGTGGGTATGTTGGGAAAAGCATTGCCCGTCCACTCAAAGATCCGCAGCCAGTCCGTTTCTTCCGTTCCACGGGGAACCACATCGTTATTCAGCAGAAGACAAATTTCGGGACGGCCATTTCCGTTCAGATCGGTCACGGCAAAATCGCTGAAGAGTCCCTGCCGGTCATCGGGATATGCAGTACGCCAGATTTCTGAAACCCCGGTTTGCTCATCTAAACGATATACAATCAGAGTGGTTTTTCCTCTGAACCGGGAAGCCGGTGAGAGTAATACCGCCGTGACAAGTGTATTGTCATCGCTCAGGCTTTCAATGATTTCCCATTTGTCCACCTGATTGCCATTGATGGGAATTTCCCATATCGGAGACGCAACAACACCGCTCACAAGAGCAAGTGTAAGCAAAAGAACCATCAGGGTTTGTTTCATAGGCTTCCACTCAGGTATAGCTTAATGAAGATTGATGTTTAACCGAAATATATTCAACCTTATCAATATAGGCTCACACCCCCTGAAAATCAAGGGAAATCAAAGGCTATCACAACAATTTATATTGATATATGGCCATTTATCCCGCTAAATTTGATAAGTCCATTTACAATTGCATGGGATGATCCGTGAAAACAATCCATAATTTCCTGCGTATTCTAAACATTGTTCTCATCCTTTTCCGGTTTCTGCCCGCAGAGGAGGGGGATGTTTTTGAGGGGGGAATTGCCTATATCCCCTCTGTTTTAAATCTCCGGGGAGAAGGTTTTCAGAATTTGCCGGCCATGTATAGAGGTGGGAACACAAACTGGACCGGTGAAGATCTGACAGGGATCTGGATTCTTCAGGGGGTAGAAGGTTACCTGCATTTTGTGGGGAATACGGTCCTTGGTGTTGAAGTGTTTGCCGGGGAAAAGAATTTTTCAAGTACGGCTCAGGATACATCACTCTTTGCCGGTGCCGATCTGACCGGTATCGCCGCTTTTATTGAATGGGGTGTGCCGGCAGGACGGCGTTTTGAAGTTTTGGTTGGGGGGAGCCTCGGGCTGAACCGCTTTCGGATTCATTACTCCGTCATGAAACGTATCCCTCCCTGGAATAAACTGATGGACCCCCGGATTTCCCCCTTGACATGTACAACGATGGATTCAGGATTCCGGTTCTGCCTTAAACCTTATATCTCCCTGAAATACCGCATCATGAATCGTCTGGGTTTTGAAATGTCCACATCCCTGCTGGTAAGCCGCTATCCCCAATCCGGGTGGACAATCAACGGACATGTCCCTCTGGGGGACGGCATGGAGATTTCTGTTTTTTCACCGGGGATTCATCTGGGACTTATGTTAGGATTATAAATATGAAAAAAATTCTTATTTCCTTCGTGCTCGTTATCGGTATGTTTCCGCCGCTTTCCGGGTCTACCGAATTTTATGAAGAATTCAGGGGGGGCGGCATTGGCTATGCACCTACTCTCGTCATTTATGATGCCAATGAATTCGGCCTTCCGGGAATGAACATGAGTTACGATTTTTCCGGTAGCCGCTATTTCCACGGCCTTCAGGGATGGGGAGATATCAATGATCGCTGGCGGATAGGTGCTTCCCTTTTGGCCGGCACAGCGGAAAATTCTGAAGCATCCGGGGGAAAGGTCCGTTATGCCGTTTTTTCCCAGGTCAGCGTTTTTCTTTTTCTTGAAGGCGTTATCCCCTTTTCCTATAATGCCCAGCTTGCCCTGAACATGTCCGCAGGCGTATCAGCTCTCTCTGCCGAGTATTTCGAATCAACTCCCACCCGGGACTGGACCCTGCTTTTTGTAGGGCCCCTGACATCCACAAAACTCACAGCCAGGAAAATTCCCACTCTCATGCCCCAACTCTCTTTTCTCTACCAGTTTTCAAGGAGATCCGGCGTGAGAATCAACGGCGGACTCATTTTTATGACCATCAGTACAGATCAATGGAAAGTCAATGACCGGGTAACCGTTTCCAACGGGTTTAACGGTGAATTATTAAAGGTTATGGCCCCGGTTTTACAGATGATGATTTATTTCGGCATGTAAAATTAATTCACTTCGGGGATTTTTTATGTGAAAATAGCCAGGGAAGCAGCTCCGGTTCCTCATACGCCGGTTTCCAGGCCCCGTGTCCTGTATCGTTATATTCCGTATACCTGAAAACGGCACCGGCTTTCTCAAGAGCTAAAGCCATGTTGCGGGATAATTCCACCGGGACTACTCCATCATCGGAACTGTGAAAAAACCACACCGGGATATGGGCGATCCGGGGTGCCGTAGATGTATCCCCGCCACCGCAAATGGGAACTCCCGCTGCAAATATATCCGGCCAGCGTGCCAGCATATCCCAGGTGCCAAATCCTCCCATGGACAGACCCGTTACATAAATCCGGTCCGGATCGACAGGCAGGCTTGTCGTCAGTTTCAAAATCAGGTCGTGGACCATTTGAAGAGGTTTTGAAGGATTTTCCGGCATCCGGTGGACTGAAGAATCCCAGGCGGCATCGACCCAGCGGTTGCCTTCGGGACACTGGGGAGCCAGTACAAAACAGGGGTAATCCTGAACATTTTCAGGTTTTTGGAACAGGTAGGTTCCATGTGTTAATTGCCGTGTGTTGTCATTGCCCCGTTCTCCTGATCCGTGAAGAAAGACAACCAGAGGATACAATTCTCCCCGCCCGGTTTTTGCCGGTTCAAGTAAGCGGTATGGCAGAGTATCGGCTCCGGCGGTGTACACATAAGGTGTATATTCGGGAATAGACGGCTCTGACGGCCGGATAGAAGCACATCCGGTCAGAAAAAGTATAATGATCAATAAAAAGACGGGTCCTTTCACAATGCCCTCCTTCTGATTATTTCATGGAGTGGATTTCCCAGGGAAGAATAATCCGACCGGGTTTGTTCAACTTCGCATGAACCCGCATGACGGCCAGTCCGGCATAGTGCGGACTCTTTTGTATTTTTTCCAACCATGTTTTCCAGGGGGTTTCAAATGTGGTCCATTGGCTGTTGGATGCTTCCCGGATGAACAATCCTTTCTCATTTTTTATCATAATCAGCATGTGTGCCGAAAAGATATTGTCTTTATTAGCTGAAAGGAGGGCCAGAATATCCCCGTTTTGAAAGCGGTCCTCCACCGTATTCAGATCTTTCAGGGGGATATAATCCACACTCAGGGTCCGGTCTGGTTTGATGTAGCGCAAATCGCGAATCCCCTTATCCCGGAAAAATGCTTTATGTGATATCTTACGGGTCAGGGTCCGGGTATTGCGTCCCCCTACTTTCCTGCTCACATTACTCAAAAGCCAGCGGTTTTCCGGCAACCAGTCCGCCATGGTGTAATGATTTCGCGTCCGCATGCCCATGATGCCGTCTTGATAGCGAATTTGCTGAAGATTGTTGAAAAAATTGTCCCAGCTGTCAGATATGGATAAAGCCAGGACGTGTTCGCAGTACACCATGCAATTGGTTGAATCCAGGTTGTAAAGCGGTTGATTCTCCAGCAATGCCCATTCACCGTCTCCCGTGGCGGTCCAACTGTATGGCATCCCCAGAAAAAGACGGGAATAATAGGCTATCCGGTCTGTAATCGTGGCATTGCCTGAAGCGTTCTGTTGAAGCATGGAATCAATCTGAACATGGGACAGGGTGGAAATAACCGCTGTATTTTCTGGGATTTTCCCGCCCTGAACCGAAATGAAGGGGAAAGTCAGCAGGATATACAGGGTAATGACCCGGATAATTTTCTTATGTGGCATAGTCTGTCTCCGGTTTAAAGTAAAAGTTAGATTTTTTCGCCGGGAAAATCTATGGAATCTCTTCAGGCGTTCTTGATTGAGAAAAATTCTTCTCTTATGACAAATAAAAATTATACATTCATACTATGACTGAAAAGAAAACAGAATCAAAAGCCACCATGAAAGCGGCTGTCTTTCGTCATGCGTATGAACCCCTTACCATAGAAGATGTTCCTCTCAAGCCCCTTAAATCCACCGGTGTCCGTATCAGTATAGAAACCTGTTCGGTTTGCCATACCGATTTGCAATTTATTGACCGGGGTTTGGCCACAGCCAAGACTCCGCCTCTGATTCTGGGGCATGAAATTGCCGGAGTGGTTCAGGAAACGGGGAAAAACGTAACCAGCTTCAGCGCAAGGGACCGTGTAATTGTGCCGGCGACCATCAGTTGCGGTAAGTGCCTGGCCTGTAAATCCTGGAATGAAACCCAGTGTGATAATCTGAAAATCCTGGGAAATCACATCGACGGCGGATATGCCGAAACCATCTCTGTGGACCAGAGTCAGTTGGTTCACCTTCCTGATGAATTCCCCTTCGAATTGGGAAGCCTGATCAGCAATATATTTGTCGGTGCCTTTCATCTCGTGTACGATCGTGTGAATATCCGGCAGGGTGAAACGGTGGTTATTTTCGGATGCGGCGGCTTTGGCCTTTCTCTGCTTCAGATGGCGAAGTTGAAACAGGCCCAGGTGTATATGGTGGATATTTTTGACTGGAAACTTAATATTGCCCGGGATTATGGTGCCGACGGGGTGCTGAATTCCAACAAGTGTAAAGTGTGTGAAGAAGGGGTATGCGAAATGATTCGCGGGAAAGCCGACGTGGTGATTGAAACCATCGGAACCCCCCGGACTATGGTACAGGCCATGAATGTCCTTCACAAGGGCGGACGCCTGGTCCTGAGCGGCTATTCAGACAACACAATTCCCTTCCTGGTGGGACGGATTATCATGGATGAGGTGTCCCTGATCGGTTCGGTAGGGGCACCCAAGCGGGAAATCCCAGACGTGATTAAACTTTTAAAGGACCGTAAGATCCGCTGGCGGGAAATGGTATCCGGACATTATCCTCTTTCCCGGATCAATGAAGCCTTCAATGCCTTGAGAATGGGGCATTCCATCCGGACGATGGTACATCCCAATCAACAGGAATCATGAATATGACAGAAGTGATGCAATCCGGATTTTATAATGATTTTGACCGTGAAACTCTGGAACCGCGGGGCAAAAAAGATTACCGGTCTGTTTTTCAGGTAGACCGTGACCGGATTTTATACAGCCCGGCCTTTCGGAAGCTGCAAAGTAAAACCCAGGTTTTTTTAAGCGGCACCTACGATTTTTACCGCACCCGTCTGACCCACAGCCTGGAAGTGGCTCAGATCGGTCGTTCCATCGCAAATATTCTGAACCGGAATATTCTCCGGGAGAATGCCATCGATTCAGATCTTATCGAGGGAATCTGCCTGACCCATGATATTGGAAATCCCCCCTTTGGTCATGCCGGTGAAGCTGCTTTAAATGAACTGATGCGCCATGCCGGCGGTTTTGAGGGAAATGCTCAGACATTAAAAATTGTGACGGAAAAAATTCATGACAGCGACGAAGGGGGCGAAGGGATGAAGCCATCCCGGGCTTTTATCGACGGGATTATGAAATACAAGATTCTGTGGTCTGAAAGCGACCAAAAAGGGAAATTTCTCTATGATGACCAGAAACCCTACCTGGAATTCCTCAGTCCGGACGGGACTATTTACCGTGAAAGGAGCCTGGAATGCAGTATCATGAACTGGGCGGATGACGTGGCTTATGCCCTTCATGATCTTCTGGATGGCTATCAGGCAGGCTTTATTTCCCGGAAAAGTGTCTATGAATGGGCCGTGAATCACCATATAAAGGGTGAAGAGGAGCAGGTGATACAGCGCCTTCTGGATCCACTGGAATACAAAGTCCGTTTTGAAAAGTATATTGCTGCCAGGACGGGGGACTTTATTGAAAATGTCTCCCTGATTCATTCGGATCATCCCATGAAGGAAGTCAGCAACCGATACAAATACACTCTCCGGATCCCTGAAGAAATCATCCGGGAAATTGAAGTATATAAACAGGTTGCCGTTGACCTGATGTTTAAATCTCCCCAGCTGGAGCAGATTGAATTTAAAGGACAGTATATTCTGAAGCGGATCTTTACAACTTTTCTTCAGGGGAACCCCGAGACATTCTTTCTGAACCGCCGTATCCTTCCCGAAGAGGTCCGGAACCGGTTGGGCAAAATCCCTGAAGATGATTATATTAAATCCGCCCGGATAATCTGTGATTACCTGGCGGAACAAACAGACCAGTCCCTGCCACGGCTTTACAAACGGCTTTATGACCCGGATTACGGTTCTTTTTCTGATCTGATATGAAAACACTTACCCTTTGGACCCCGGGCTCTGTAGAATACGGGAAAGCCTGGGAAGCACAAAAACGAATCCATTCCCTGCGCCGTAATGATAAAATCGGCGATACTCTGATTCTTTTGGAACATTCCCATGTTTATACCATCGGCCGTCACGGGGACCGCAGCAATATTCTGTTTGATGATGAAACACTCAAGGCAAAAGGGATTTCGGTTTATGAAATTGACCGGGGTGGTGATGTAACCTACCACGGACCCGGTCAGCTGGTGGGATATCCTATTTTTCACTATAAAAACCTGGGCTTTTCTACCCGCCGTTTTGTCTATTCCATTGAAGAAGTGGTGATTATAACACTCGGCCGTTTCGGATTAACGGCAAAACGGGATCCCCTCTATCCCGGTGTGTGGATCGGTTCAAATAAGATCTGCGCTATTGGCCTCAGGGTCATTGACGGAGTGTCGATGCACGGGTTTGCCCTGAACCTTCAGACCGATCCCGCCTATTTCGGGGGAATCATTGCCTGCGGTATTCAGGATCGGGGTGTGACATCCCTGGAAATGGAAATGGAAAAACAAGGGCGCCCTCTGCCGGATCAAAAGACCGTTATTTCAGAACTTACAAACACATTTAAGAGTGTGTTCGGTTTCAGCAGGATTCAGTCCTTTTCGGATAATCCACCGTTTCCCGGTTTGAGCTGACTTACCGGCTCCTCTTCCTGTTCAATTTCCACATTGGATATTCTGTCAAAGGATTTCGTGATTTTTTCCGTCGATGTATGAATCTCTTTCACGTCTTTCTGTACCGTGTCGATATGTTTAGTCAGATTATCCCAGCGGATCCGGTACCGCTTGAAATCCCGGGCCAGCTTTATGATTTCTTTCTGGATGATATCCGCGTATTCTTTTCTTTTCATGTCATTGAGGACGGTCTGGGTGGTATTCAGCAGCGCCAGAAAGGTGGAAGGGGAAACCATGCTGACTTTGTGTCTCCAGGAGTAGTCTACAAGGTCGTAATGATAGGCATGAATCTCTGCAAAAATGGCTTCCGCAGGCAAAAACATAATGGCTTGTGAGGACGTTTCTCCCGGTATGATATATTTCGAGGCAATATCGTCGATATGCTTTCGGATGTCTTTCTTGAACAGGTCGGCACTTCGTTTTCGCTGCAACTCGTCCAGGGACTGGTCCGTCATGCGCTTGAAATTTTCCAGCGGGAATTTGGAGTCGATGCAGATCATGCCCGTGGGTTCGGGAATAAAAAGCACGGCATCTGCCACCATGCCGTTGGATAAGGTATGTTGCAGGCGGTAAATCTGCTCGTTCCGGTCCCCGAAGACGACACTTAAAATCTGATGAAGCTGTACCTCTCCGAATATACCCCGGCTTTTTTTATCTGTGAGGATATCCTGAAGGGAGATGACATTGGTGGAAAGACTGTCGATTTTCCGTTGGGCCTCATCGATTTTTGCCAACCGTTCTATCACATTGTTAAAGGTTTCATTGGTCTTTTTAAAACCCTCATTCAGGTTTTCCAGAACTTTCCGGTCTATCTGAGTCAGCTTGTTTTCCGTTGTTTCCGTAAGCTTTTCAAAATTCCGTGTTAATATCTGGTTCAGATTATCCTTGAACAGGCCGAATTCTTCTGTAAGCTGTTTGCTGTTTTTTCCAAGGACTGTGGATAAGTGTTCCTGAAAGGTGCTGATTTGCCCTGTGGATTCAAGCTGGGCACGGTGAAGGATATCCTTCAGTTCCGTAAAAAGGCGGGACTGGTACTCTTTCAGGCGCGATTCGGTTTTTTCCGGCAGGTCTTCAATCTTTCCCTGCTGGGTGATGAGTGAATCCCGAAGGGGGGTGAATTCCTCCCTGATAATGGATTCAAACCGCTTCGGCCTCAGGTGAATGAGCATGATAATCAGGATTATAAGAATAAGGGCTGTACTTCCGATGATCAGGATATCTGTCATAGAATGACTCCGTTTTGACTTTATTAAAATAAGTTAACCAAATTCAATAAAGATATCATCCGTGAATACATATCAATTCCTTGAATTCATCCCGGAATTAGTCATAAATTCCCTGTGATAAAACAAAGACAGGTGATTCTATGGATTTTCTCAGCAGATTTTATGGTGACACCCTCATTTTTAAACCGAAGAATGTCCTTTTGGATAATCTGGGAACCCTGAGGTTTAAAAGGGAATTGATGATGGCCCTCAGCAAGGGAGAGATCAAAACCATCATTATCAATTTATCCACGGTGAAGATGCATGATAGTACAGGATTGGGAGCTTTGCTTTTCGCCCGGAGATACACTCTCGGAAAAGGAGGAGAGTGTGTGCTTGTGTTTCCGGCTCCCAAGGTCTTGAATCAGCTGAAACAATCCAAGTTGACCGGTTCTTTCCGGATTATTGATAAAGATGAAGAGTATCAGGCACTTAAAAAAGAGCTGGAAGAATCCCTGAACATTCCTGAACATCTGGCAGAGGAAGAAGAGTTGGAGGAACTGGAGGAAGAAGAGGATAACGGGCAGGAGAAGATAATTTACAACGGTATGCCCGAACCGAAAATCCCCAACGACGATGATTTTACCTTTGAAGAGTAAATAGATGCTGCTGTCTCTGGATCTGACACTTTTTCGTCTCATTAATCAAGTGTGGATTCATCCGTGGTTGGATGTTTTTTTTACTTTCATTACGCGACCGGAAACCTGGATTCCTGTGGGACTTGGACTGTCAGGCTATTTGCTTATTTTGGGAAAGCGAAAAGGCCGGGTGACTTTTTTGATGTTGCTGTTTGCTTTTGGGATCACCGACTTTACGGCAGCCCGCCTGATCAAGCCCAATGCCGGTCGCATCCGTCCCAGCCGGCTCCTCCGGGAATATGAACCGTTAAAAGAAAAGCAGGAAAAACTACAAATTGAGATTCTTTCCCTGGACACGGTCCCACCGGCTCTTGAAGATTCTTTGCACGTGCTGACTGCCAGGGTTCGACATTTTGAGGATTCTCTTTCCCTCACGCCGGAAAAAATCCGGGTCCTTGAACATATCCGCCGTCTGGACGGCTATGGCGGGCGGTGGACTTTTCCCTCGAACCATGCAGCCAATTTCTTTACTGTTGCAGCCGTCCTGACCTTTTTCTATCGCAAACGGCGCTTTATTCCCTGGCTGATGGCCGTTTTAGTGGCCTATTCCCGGGTTTATGTGGGACGCCATTATCCTTTGGATGTCCTGGCCGGTGCCGTCCTGGGATTCGTCATTGGCAGATTGCTTTGTACCCTTTGGCAGGCCTGGCTGTATCAGAAAATTCTGGCAAAACAAAAAAGCGCCGAAACGGCGCTTTCTGATGAATCTTCAGATGTGAAATCTTAGTTGATAACGTTTTTTTCAGGCTTCAGGTTGATAGTCTGATTCTGGGGATGGCGGATTTCCTTTATCTCACCAAATGTTTGTTCATACCGGTGAATGTTCACTTCAAGAGTCTTTAAAAGGGCTTTGGCATGTTGCGGATTCAATATGATACGGGATGCCACATTTGCTTTGGGCATGCCGGGAAGGACCTGGCAGAAGTCCAGAATAAATTCCGAAGCGGAATGGGTGACGATAGCCAGGTTTGAATAATCCCCTGAAGCTTTCTGTTCACTCAGGTTGATTTCCATCTTCTTCGATTTTTGATTTTTTTCGTCGTTCATAGGTCCCCCTTAATCATCATCGTTTGAACCGGCATCGTCTTCGGACATGTCGTCTATTTCGGAAGGGTCGAAAACCGTATAGTCTTCCGGGGCATCCTGACTTTCATCAATGTCCTTGATGTACTCTTCCTCAACACTCATCATGTTGTTGGATAAAAAGCCACCCGGTTTCTGGGGTGCCACCACATCGGCAATGTCTTCCTCATCCAGTTCATTGGTTTCATATTTCATAAAATCACTGCCATACAAATCCGTATCGAAAAAATCAATGTCCTCAACAATCCCCTGTGCGACCAGGTATTCAAGAAATTCAATATACTTGGGATCCCTCAATTTTGTTTTACAATGAGGGCATACCAGGTTTTTCTGGAGGTCTTCGGCCGTGAGGGGCTCTTCACATTCGGGACAAATGAGTTCATTAAAGTATTTGGTCATACACGCCTCTCCTGATTTGGGCGATAATCTACATTTCCAAATGCTTTATTGCAATGAAAATATCATTTCTTCTTCAATTTATTAACAATGTGATGAAAACAAATAAAAGGTTACAGCGATTTTTGTTCCGGGATCTGTATTCCTGCCATTGTGAACAGGGATTCTAATCCATTGTCGTAGGAGCCTGATTCTCCCAGTTTCAACGTCATGCTGAAAAGGGGAGCGCTGAAGGGATTGTAAAAGCCCAGAGAGGCCTTTTTCGACCGGGTGGCGATAAGATAATGCGACAGGATGTAAGGGGAAATATTCAGGTCAATTCCTATATCACATGTCTCTCCGGTGGCTCCGGCGACCATTTCCTCCGTAATGGGAAATGCCGTTGGTTTTACCGTCGGAAGGATATAAATGTTTTTGTAAAATCGCATACTGCGGATAAAATCTTCGAAAGCTGGAGGGACCAGAACAGAAATATTCAGAGAGGAGTTTTCCAACAAAATGCGGCTCAGCATGTGGTTAACCACGTGAATATGACGGGTGTTGTCAGGAAGAGATATAAAAAGTTTGTGTGTATCTGTCTTTAATGTATTCCAATTCAATGGTGCCGTGGATTCGGGCAGAATGTTTTTTCCTCTTAACAGACGAATCCAATTTATGTAACGAAAGTGTTTAAGCATGGTTTCTCCGTGACCGCAAAAATTACACGCGTCTTTGTGATTTAACAAGTCCCGATTCAGGTAAAAAAAATTTTCCTCTATAGATGCGTCCATATCAGTTACTTAGAACGAGATAAGAAAAAATTGAAAGATAAATCGAAAATTCACTTTGACTTTAATTTCTCTATATTGTATCATACCTAAGAACGAACACAATATCTTGTGTTAGAAAAGGAAAAAACAACAAGTCAACGCAACCAGTTCCCGGAGTCTTCTCATGTTTGAAAAAATGTTTTTGCACCAAGGTAAACTGTCACGGATGGTAGGAGAAAAGAAGATTGAAACCTACCGGACTATCTATGAACATCTGAAAGCGGCCATTGAAAACCAGGAACTGCCTTTACACCCCGATTATCTGTGCGGGAACGAACTGGCGAACAGTATTTATAAAAAGAAATATTTTCTAAAAGATATCAATGGAGAGCCGATAGAGAAACGGCCTGAAGATGTGTTTTGCCGTATTGCCTCTTTTGTCGCGTCCCAGGAACCCACGAAGATTAAGCAGAAAAAATGGGCTGAGGCTTTTTATAAGGACTTATATGAAGGATACTGGATGCCCGGGGGGCGGGTTTTGGCGGGAGCCGGCGATTTGTACCGGTTGAAGACTCTGGCGAACTGTTTTGTCACCCGAATTGAGGATGACGATATCGAATCTATTTACAAGGCGGCTGCTGAATGTGCCCGGACCTATTCTTACGGTGGCGGAATTGGTGTGGATATTACACCTCTCCGTCCCCGGGGGTCAGTTGTGCACAATGCTGCCGATACATCCACCGGAGCCGTGTCCTTTATGGAGCTCTATTCCATGACGACAGGACTCATTGGTCAATCCGGCCGGCGGGGTGCCCTGATGCTGACCATCGATATCAAACACCCCGATATTTTTCACTTTCTCAGTGTGAAAAAAACGCCGAACTGGGTTTCACAGCAAATTGTGGAACAGTGCCGGTGGTCCGGAAAATTCGACGAATCCCAACTGGATCTTCTCAAAAAACAAATAGTGGAAAATACCCAAATTCGCTTTGCCAATATCTCGGTAAAGGTAACCGATGAGTTCATGAATGCGGTCAAAGAAGAAAAACTCTACGGCAGGGACCGGATTATTATCTATCGGAAAAAGAATAAGAAGCGCCTTATGAGGGCTTATCAGAAAGACGGATATTATTATTCTCTGGGTATTCCAAACAAGGATATCCGGGACTATGAAGAACTGAAAGTCTTTGATTCTTATGCCTTGTTCAGTCAATGGATGGAGGATAAGTTTGGTAAAACCGTTTCCCGGGTGGATCTGAAGGATGCCGTGAAACGGGATGTCTTTGGAGATTATCTGGTGGATACAGGTGATGAAAACGAAGAACTGGCCATTCACTTTACCGGTGATTTTCTCCTCTATTTCGGTTCCGATGAGACCAACGAGGTCCGTGAACTGGTAAAGGCCAGGGATGTGTGGGACACCTTTATTGAATCCAACTATCGGACGGCTGAGCCCGGACTCATGTTCTGGACGAAGATGAGTCGGTACTCGCCCTCCAACTATGTGGGCCGGCCCATCATCTGCACCAATCCCTGTGCAGAGGTCCCGCTGGAAGATGGTGGTGCCTGTAATCTGGGTTCCGTGAACCTGGCTCGTTTTGTGAAAAACGGATTTATGGATTCGGCTGCAGTGGACTGGGAAAATCTGGAGAAAGCTGTTTATAATCTGGTTCGTTTTCTGGACAATGTGGTGAGTTGGAATCAGGTGTTGAATCCCCTGGAAAAACAGCGGGATGCCGCCGGGGAAACCCGCCGCCTTGGAGTGGGTATTATGGGAATTGCGGATATGCTCTATCAGCTGAAAATTCCATACGACAGCCCTGAGGGAGTCGCCTTGATGGATAAAGTGATGCAGTTTATCAATAATCAGGCATATCTGGCATCCTCAAAACTGGCCAGGGAAAAAGCACCATCCGATATTTTTGAATATGAGGAATATGCCGGCGGTCCCTTTTTTCAGGAAGCCCTGTCTGATGAAGTCAAAGAGCATATCCGTCAACATGGTCTCCGGAATATTGCCATTACCTCCATTGCACCGACCGGCACCATCAGCAATATCATCCGGGGGGTGTCTGTGGGACGGAAAAATTATATTGGTGTCAGCGGCGGTGTGGAGCCTGTCTTTGCTCTCTTTTATACCCGTCGGGCTGAATCCTTTGACAACCAGTTTTTTAAAGTCTTCCATGCTTCGGTTCAGGCTTATATCGACATGTTTGAACTTACGGATAAGGTGGCAAATGTCGAAACGGAGGAAGAATTAAGGAAATATCTGCCGGAGGCGTTCTTCCGTACTGCACACCATATTTCACCTGAACGGCGGATTGAGATTCAGAGTGTATGTCAGAAATATGTGGACCACTCCATCTCATCCACGATTAACCTGCCTGAGGATATCGAGCCGGAGGTTATTTCAAATATTTATCTGAAAGCATGGGAGAAGGGATTAAAGGGCGTAACGGTATACCGGGACGGAAGCCGGTTTCCCATTCTCACGGCAGATAGCAAACCTTCCGAATTCCAGGCTTTTAAAGATAAAAAGTTTGAAGTGGATGCCGGACGTGAAAAAATGGTCTTTTTCGGTGATGAGATTATGAGAATGCCTGATGGCACGCTGACAACGCCTTTTCATTATTTCAGGACCCTTGGAATTAAGAACAATCAAGATATTGAGGTTGTATGATGCTCACGTTAAACAGTGAATTTAAAATCCGGGAAGTCAAACCAAAGGAAAAACCGGTTGCGGACAAACCGGTGATTCAACCCCCTAAGCCACAACCCTCCAATAACTTGATGCGCCCCGATGTGGTGGACGCAAAAGTCTATAAGGTGAAGAGTCCCTTTGTAAAATTCAGTGTGTATATTACCCTGAGCTATGTGTGGGAAAACGGGAAGAAACGGCCCATGGAAATTTTTATCAATTCCAAGGATCTCACCCATTCCGCCGAATATGCTGTACTGACCCGATTGATTTCTGCCATCTTTCGCCGTGCCAGCGATCCCTATTTTATCCTGGAGGAATTGCGCAGTATTTATGATCCAAATGGGGGGTATTTTAAAAACGGAAAATACATCCATTCCTTCTATTCGGAAGTCGCTGATGTCATTGAACGGTTTTTTAAAGATGAAGGGATGATTAGATCGGATCAAAGTGTTGAAGACACTCAGATAAGCATTCCCATTGAAACACAAACACAAAAAGAAAAGACTTCCTCACAGGAAACCATGATATCCGATGCCAGTTTTAAAATTTGTCCGGAATGTAATGCCAAAGCCCTGAAATTTGAAAACGGGTGTGAATTTTGCGTACAGTGCGGATATACTAAGTGTGATAAGTGATGACTGTAAAAATCAAAAGGCTTTCTCCCCATGCAACCCTTCCGTCCCGTCAACACAGCTATGATGCGGGATATGATGTTACAGCCGTGGAAGAAACTGTGGTCCCGGCAGGAAAATGGACTCTGGTAAAAACCGGTATTGCGGTGGAATTGCCAGGTGAAATGGAAATACAGGTCCGTTCCCGGAGCGGACTGGCTTTGAAATACGGGATTTTTTGCCTGAATGCCCCCGGAACGGTGGATGCAGGATACCGGAATGAAATTGGTGTAATCTTGGCCAATTTCTCTGAGGAGGATTTCCTGATTCACCGGGGTGACCGCATCGCCCAATTGATTTTTCAAACGCCCAGGCATCCGGAACTGGTGGAAGTGGATGATTTGAGTGATTCGGACCGGGGACTGGGGGGATTCGGCAGTACGGGACGTTGAGATGTCCGTTTAATTTGGGAGATAGTATGGATTTTTTAGAATTGGTTAAAACCCGTTACAGTGTACGGCACTATAAACCGGATCCCGTTCCGGATAATGATTTGAAAATCTGCCTGGAAGCTGCAAGGCTGGCACCGTCAGCTTCTAACTCCCAACCTTGGGAGTTTGTTGTGATTAAAACTCCCGAACTTCGAAAAAAAATTGCCGAAAGCACCTTTTCAAATCTTGTCTCTTTTAACAAATTTGCCCTTCAGGCTTCTGTCATTGTAGCAGTTATCATGAAAAAAGGGCATGTGCTTGCACAGATTGGGGCCGGGCTTCAGGGGACACCCTACCATCTGATTGACATCGGTATTGCTGCAGAACATTTTTGCCTTCAGGCTGCCGAACGGGGATTGGGTACCTGCATGCTGGGCTGGTTCAACGAGAAAAAGGTCCGAAAGCTTCTGAATATTTCCGGATCAAAAAAAATTGCCCTTCTAATTACCCTGGGCTATCCTGCCGATGTGCCGAAAGCTAAGAAACGTAAAAAGATGGATGATATTGTTAGAGTGTTATGAGCGCTGAGTTGGATTTTTGTACCTTTATACGGCTGCTTCAAAGCTTTTAAGAACCTTTGGTGATCATATTATAAAAACCCTATATCCAAATTCTTCTGTAATCTTAATAAAGACTCTTAAACAACGCATGGAACGCGCATACTTCGATGTTCGAACCTCTCATTCCGAACTTCCAATCAAATCACTCCCTTTTCCTCTTTGTCGCCATGAACTCTGTGGGGGCAATCAAATCAATCACCCCCTCTCCCTGTTTCCACGTTGTAAATTCAGGAACCTCTGACTAAATTCCGCCCGCTATGACAGAGAAGCAGAGACTGAAAGAAATCAACCGGCGAAGGACTTTTGCGATTATTTCCCATCCGGATGCGGGTAAAACAACCCTGACGGAAAAGCTCCTCCTTTTCGGTGGCGCTATCCGGGAAGCGGGGGCCGTTAAATCAAACAAAATCAACCGTAATACCATGTCCGACTTTATGGAAATTGAGCGCCAGCGCGGAATTTCGGTGGCAACTTCGGTTATGGGCTTTGAATATAATGGGATTAAAATCAATATTCTGGATACGCCCGGACACAAGGATTTTGCCGAAGATACCTACCGGACACTCTCTGCCGTAGACAGCGCCATCATTGTAATCGATGTGGCTAAAGGGGTGGAAGAACAGACGGAAAAACTGGTGGGCGTGTGCCGCATGCGGAATATTCCCGTGATTGTCTTTATCAACAAATTGGATCGCATGGGACTTGATGCCGTTGAATTATTGGATGAAATCGAAGCAAAACTGGATCTTGTTGTCACACCGCTGAGCTGGCCGGTGGGTATGGGACCTTCCTTTAAAGGTGTGTTCAATATTTTTGAACAGAAACTGGCTCTTTTCAATCCACACGGTCAGCAATCGGAAGAAGATACGGTGGTTATCCGGGATCTGAATGATCCGGAACTGCATCGTCTTCTGGATTCATCTGCCGAGACTCTCCGGGAAGAGCTGGCTCTTGTTAAAGGGGTCTATCCGGATTTTAATGTGGAGGATTACCGTAAAGGGGGGCTTTCTCCGGTTTTCTATGGTTCGGCCATCAACAATTTCGGGGTAAAAGAGCTATTGGATTGTTTTATACAGATTGCCCCTTCACCGATTCCCCGGGAGACGGATGTGCGGCTGGTGGAACCCAAAGAAGAGACCTTTACCGGCTTTATTTTTAAAATTCATGCCAATATCGATCCTAATCACCGCACCCGTATTGCCTTTATCCGGGTCTGTTCCGGCAAATTTGAACGGGGGAAACCCTATTATCACACCCGGCTGGACCGTGAATTCCGCTTCTCCGGCCCCACATCTTTTATGGCTAATAAAAAGGAAGTCATTGATGAAGCGTTTCCCGGCGATGTAGTGGGGGTTAATGACAATGGGAATTTTAAAATCGGGGATACACTCACTGAGGGTGAATCCCTGCGTTTTAAAGGAATCCCCAATTTTTCTCCGGAGCAGTTTCGTTATATAGAAAATACGGATTCCATGAAGCACAAACAGTTGGCGAAGGGACTTGAACAGCTTATGGACGAGGGAGTGGCCCAGCTTTTTGTAAGGCGGCAGAATAACCGGAAAATCATCGGTACCGTGGGTGCCCTTCAGTTCGATGTGATTCAATACCGTTTGAAACACGAATACGGGGCATCCTGTCGCTATGAGCCCCTGAATCTGTATAAGGCCTGCTGGGTGACCTGTCCCGATGAAAAAATCCTCAAAGAGTTCTGCATGCGCAAAGCCCGTTACATGGCCCGGGATAAGTATCAGCGGGATGTTTTCATGGCTGAAAGTCCCTGGGCACTGAACCGTGCCATGGAAGAATTTCCGGACATAAAATTTCACTTCTCTTCGGAATTTTAATTTAATCCTTCAATGTCAGGTCCCGAAATCGTCACGTGCTGGGGCGACACGAAGTTTTTTTGACAGTATTTTCCTCTTTTTTTCGTTACTTTATTATACTTTTTTGACAGAACAGGATCATTAATAACGATAAAGGAGCGACGGGTATGAAAATTTTGATCACCGATGGGATCAGTGAAAACGGCCGTAAAATTTTGGAACAGGCGGGGCACGAATGTGTGATTGAGCATTATGAGCCGGAGGAATTGATTCAAAAGATTCCGGAATTTGATGCCATCCTGGTCCGATCTGCCACCAAGGTTCCGAAAGAAGTTATCGATGCCGGAAAAAAATTGAAAGTCATTGCCCGGGGCGGAGCAGGGATAGATAATATTGATCACTCCTATGCCAAATCTCTGGGAATTCCCGTTTTGAATACGCCCGGTGCCAACTCGGCTTCCGTGGCGGAACTGGCTCTGGCCCATATTCTTGCCCTTTCCCGTTATATTCATCTGGCAAATGTCACCATGCGGGAAGGAAAATGGGAAAAGAAAAAATATAAAGGAATTGAAGTCAACGGTCGAATCCTTGGAATTGTAGGCTACGGTAAAATCGGACGACTTCTGGCAGAAAAAGCCATTGCCCTGGGAATGAAGGTCCTGGTGTATGATGTTGTTGATGTTGAAACGAAATTGCCTGTTACGAAAGTATCCCTTGATGAGCTGCTGGAAAAATCGGATTTCGTATCCCTGCATGTGCCAAAGATGCCCAAGCCCCTCATTGATGCCGAAGCATTGAAAAAAATGAAGAAAACTGCTTATCTCATAAACTGCGCCCGCGGTGGAGTCGTGGATGAAAAAGCTCTGCTGGATGCCCTGAATGCCGGAGAGATTGCCGGTGCAGGACTGGATGTTTATGAAGAAGAACCGACCCGAAATCTGGAACTTGTTTCTCACCCGAAAGTTAGTGTCACTCCCCATGTTGGCGCCAGCACAGTAGAAGCACAGGACCGGGTTGGCATCGAAATTGCCACAAAGATTGTGGAAGCATTAAAAAACAGTTAATCAAATCTGGAGGTCAGGGTTATGGTTCGTATTAAGCCGTTTCGCGGACTCCGTCCACGACCGGGACTGGAGGCAAAGATTGCTTCAAAACCCTATGATGTGTTGAATTCGGAAGAGGCACGGAAAGAAGCTGACGGAAATCCTTACTCTTTTCTTCACGTGGTAAAATCGGAAATTGACCTGCCCGGGGATATCTCTCTCTATGATCCTCGTGTTTATGAAAAAGCTGCTGAAAATTTGCAGGATTTTATTCAGAAAAAATGGCTTATCCGGGATGAAAAGCCGGTTTTATATCTTTACGGCCAGAAAATGGGTAACCACAGTCAGTATGGTTTGGTTGCCACCGCCCATGTGGAGGATTACCTTGAAGGGAAAATCAAGATTCATGAACTCACCCGGGAGGTGAAAGAAAAAGACCGGATCCGGCATGTTGAAACAACCAATGCCAATACGGGACCGGTTTTCCTGACATATCAGGCCAGTGAATCCATCGATGAAATCCTGGAAAAGGTAAGACAGAACAAACCGGTATATCTCTTTACGGCATCGGATGGTGTTGTCCATTCCCTGTGGGTCATTGAGGATGAAGAAACCCTTCATGCCTTGGCGAAAGCCTTTGCAGATCTTCCATGTGCCTATGTGGCAGACGGGCACCACCGGTCCAAATCCGCTGCCATGGTGGGGAAACGTCGCCGGGAAGCAAATCCAAAGCATACTGGTGAAGAAGAATACAATTGGTTTCTTGCCGTCTTTTTTCCCCATAACCACTTGAAAATTCTCGATTACAACCGTGTCGTGAAAGATTTGAACGGATTGTCGGTAAAAGATTTTTTGGCGAAAGTGGCAGAGAAATTTAATGTAAAAAAAGTTTGCTATGCTCAGGATGCCCGACCGACTGAAAAGCATTGTGTAGGAATGTATTTGGAAGGTCAGTGGTATACATTGAAAGCTCTGCCTGGCTCCTTTGATGAGGAGGATCCCGTGGATCGCCTGGATGTGTCGGTATTGCATCAAAACCTGTTGACACCCATTTTGAATATCGGAGACCCCCGGACCGATGACCGGGTGGATTTTGTCGGTGGAATCCGGGGACTGACCGAACTGGAAAAACAGGTGGATTCGGGAGAAATGGCTGTGGCCTTTGCCCTCTATCCCACATCTGTAGAAGAACTTATGGCCATTGCCGATGCAGGCAAGCTCATGCCGCCTAAATCCACCTGGTTTGAGCCCAAACTCCGGAGTGGATTGATTATACATACACTGGATGATTAATGCGCCTGCCTGAACTTACCCGGAAAGATATCCGGGATATTCTTATCATCTTTGCAGCCGTAACGTTGTTGACGGTGCTTCATTTTGTCATTACCGATTTTCCCGTGTTTCCGGAATGGTTCGATATTGTGGAGGGCGATACATCCTACACGGTAGTTATCTCCGGAGCGGCACAACCTGCCGATTATGAAACGTTTCAGCGCCTTGCAGAGATGGATAGCACACTCCTTGTGGATACCCGAAGCCGTGAGATGTATCGAAAAGGACATATACCCGGCGCGGTGAATGTCCCCTATGATGAAGGAGATGCATCTCTTTCCCGCTTTGAACTAAGAGGTGATATCCGCCGGG
>JAGGVO010000027.1 GCA_021157965.1 Candidatus Neomarinimicrobiota bacterium | reverse complement strand
CCGTTTGAAAATGACTTGGATTCAAGTATTAAGTGCAACATGTCTTTCTCAAAAAAATACTTTGATTGGCGTTTTAAATCCAAGACATTTTCGTAATATGTTATTCAGTTTTTTCATAGCTGAAATAATTTCCCGGGGTATGATGCTTGCAAAGTCCCTGTCTTTAGGGAAGTATTGTCTGATCAGCCCATTCATACGCCATCTCGCTTTGTGTGTGCCCTGTTTCCAATAAGGAATAAATTCCGTATCTTTGTTCAAGGGTAAGCTGTTTGTATCCTTTCATTTGTACACCTCATGTTTTATGGTAAAAACAGTACAAATTGTACAACAGCTTGCCTGTTTTTCCAAAAAAACTCTGAGTTGCACTTAATTGTTGAATTCAGGCGATATTAATTAATCAATCATAAAAATATACGGAAAATAATAGATATTTAGCAAGATACTATATTCTAACTTCCAGCTTCTAAATTCTATATGCCCGGTCGCGCCCTGCCTCTGAGATTCATCATTCTCTTATTATAATGTTTTGAATCCCCCCATTCATCATAAGCGATTTTATTTCCCGCCAGTCCGACCCGCATTTCCAGGCAGCTTTTACAATCTTCGGGATTCTCGTCCGTACAGGGCTTGTTATTGTAAAGATGATAATCATCCCTGAATTCACCAGGAGTTACATTGGGCATGATGACATTGGCACCGATTTTGATGGCTTTTTCCCGTCCCAGCTTGTGGATAGATTGCAACGCTGTTGCTGCGGCAATATTCACATCCTTCATGAGAATCCGGAGGGCTGCCACCATATTCAGGGCCAGTTCGAAACGTTTTTTCTGCGGCAGTAAAAGGTGGCGGAAAGCATAGAGCGGGGTATCCTCATGTTCAAGATAGGGACCCATCCCGATCATATCCAAATCGATGGATTGCATCCAGAGAAGATCCTCAGCGAGACTTTCGTGACTCTGAAAAGGCAACCCGATCATTACACCGCTGCCGGTTTGATATCCCAAATCCTTTAAGTCATAAAGACACTCCAACCGCTCATCAAAATCGTGAAGAGTATCATTGGGATGGAGTTTGGCATACAGATTCCGGTCCGATGTCTCAATCCGGAGTAAATAACGGGCTGCACCGTGCTCAAACCACTCCTTGTAGGTCTCCCGGGACTGTTCTCCACAGGATAATGTTACCCGAAGTTTCCCGCCGGATAGTTTATCCATGCCATCCAAAAGCTTTGTGATCCGTTTGGTAAAGGCAGGACTTTTTCGTTCACCCGATTGGAGAACAATTGAGCCAAAATGATTCTCATAGGCAAATTGAGCTGCTTTGAGAATTTCTTCATCGGCGATATCATACCGGTGAACTTTCACGTTTGATTTACGGATTCCACAATAGAGGCAATCTTTTCGGCAGATATTCGAAAACTCTATAAGTCCCCGAAAATATACCTTATTCTGTATATAATACTCCTTCACCGCCATGGATTTTTTAAAAAGGCGGTCCATATCTTCACCTTCAGCCTTCAGCATGTATACCAGATCATCTTTTGTGAATGTCTTTTTATCCAGAATTGCTTCTATCATGAAATATTGTTTCCCTCATTTATCTTTCGGGAATATAAGCACAATTGAACTTTGAAAGGGCTTTAAACGGCAGATTATCTTATGTCGCTTGTACAGAATTTATAAATATGACTGAGGATTTCTGTTTAATGAGCAGTGGAATTTTTTAAAGGAATTTTAGCTGCAAAGGGAATAGCGGCGAGAGCGATGATATTTGCAATGATATACGCTGTTTCAAGTCCGAACAGGTCAGCAAGCCACCCGATCAGAAATGTAGCCAGGGCACTGAGAATAAAATTCATAGTCATATAAAGTCCGTTTATAAAGGCCGGCCGGTTATGGGGGATATCATGGACCATGGCAAGGGTAACGGGACCAAAAGCAAAAAGGAAGAATCCCGTAAGCAGGAGGACCGGTAAAACCCAGAATCCCTTCGCGAGAATGAACAAGGCCATGAGCAAGGGATTTACGCTGGTGATAAAAATCAAAGTTTTCCTCCGACCGAAATAATCAGAAAAGGTCCCCGCAATAAAAGTCCCCGCCGCACCGGCAAACTGGAGAATCGAAAGGCCGGCTCCGGCAAAAAAGAGGGTTGCACCCCGGCTTTTTAAAAAGGTTGGTAAAAAGATGGTCAGGGCACTTTTCATGGAAGAACGGAAAAAAAACATAGCTCCCATCATAATCAGGAAAGGAATAATTTGTTTTACATCCTCGCGGATTCGGGGCATGGATTCACTTTTTGCTTCATTCCGGGCATGGAGATCCACGTAATGGAGCTCAATCCACAGCAGAGCCGTCACCACCAGTGCAAAACCTGTCAAACGCCAGGTTCCGGAAAATCCCCACAGACTGATGGCACCCAGAATCGTCAGGGGTCCCAGAGTTCGTGCCAATTCTCCTCCAAACATATAAAAACTCATCCCCATACCGTTCCGCTTTCCGGATAAACGGCGGACCATCACCGGAGCAGGGACGTGAAAAACTGTAGAACTCACACCGCTGACAAAGAGCAAAATAGCCAGAACACCATAACTTGGGGCCAGGCCGATGAGACTCATGCTGATGGCTGTCACCAGGGGAGCAAAAATAATAAAATATTTCACGGGAAGCCGGTCTATGGCCAGGCCGACAAAGGGATTAAAAAGGGACGGTACCCGCTGAATCACAGACAAAAGGCCGGCTAAAGCATAGGAAATTCCAAGATTTTCAATAATCAACGGTAAAACAGGCGCTAAGAAGGCGGAATAAGTATCATGCAACATGTGTGACAGAGATAGGATAATAACTTTTAAACCCTGAAATCCATCACGTTTTGCCTTTTGAATCATAATGTAATTTAAAGAAAATTCTTTTGGGCTCAAAGGGTTAGACGGTAAGGCGCTTAAACGTTGAGAGGGTTGCGGGTTAGAATACAGGTATCACGTATTTATAAAATTCTTATCTCACTATATAGGAAGATGTTTATATGTATAAACCCCCGGGGATAAAATAATCCCGACTGCAATTAAACGCAAGATTATATTATTTTTAATATATTAAGACCCGAACACTAATTCCCGTGCTGCAACCCGTCGTCCCTATCCACTCATCCGGTTTTTCAACTTTCACCACTTTCCCTGTCATCAAAAAAGACCGCCACAACCGGTCATAACGAAGTACCAATCTTCCATCATACACACTTATATGTACAGGATTCCCCTGAATTTTAATATATTTACACCAACAACAGAAGAAAGGAACAGCATGTTGCCCGAACTGAAAAAAATTGCGCAGCAAAAGTTTAAAGCCAGAAAAACGGAGTTTTTTAGTGAATATCCGGACGTTTTTAACAAGATGTACCATTTTACACGAGCAAAAACGGCTAAGGTACTTCGTTATTATCCCTATTTTCTGAAAATTCAGGAATCCGATACTACAGAGGTTGTAATAGAGGGGAAAAAGGTAATTATGCTGGGTTCCAACAATTATCTGGGACTCACAAAGCATCCGGAAATTTTGGAAGCGGGTGTTAAAGCGATCCGCAGATATGGTTCCGGCTTGACGGGCAGCCGTTTTTTAAATGGAAACATGGTGCTTCATGAGGAACTGGAAACCAAACTGGCCCGCTTTGTGGACAAAGAGGCAGCCTTGGTTTTTTCTACGGGTTTTGGCGTGAATCTTGGAGTTATCGCCACAACAGTAGGACCCGGAGACCTCTTATTCAGTGATGAGCTCAATCATGCCTCCATTGTTGATGGTTCCCGTTTCTCCCGGGCAGAGATTATCCGCTTTAAGCACAACAATATGAAAGATCTGGAAAAACAGTTGTCTGCTGCAGATAAAACAAAAGGGCGTTTTATTGTCGTGGATGGGGTCTTCTCCATGGAAGGCGATATCATCAATCTGCCGGAGCTTGTACAGATTGCCAAGAGATACGGTGCCCGACTGATGGTGGATGATGCTCACTCCCTGGGTGTTTTAGGTCCTAAAGGAAACGGGACGGCAGCCCATTTCGGAGTAACGGATCATGTGGATATGATTATGGGGACATTCAGCAAATCGCTGGCATGTGTCGGAGGATTTGTCGCCGCAGAAGAACCGGTTATCGATTATCTGAAGCACAATACCCGAACCATGATTTTCACGGCCGCCCTGCCGCCATCCAATGTGGCCATGGTCACCAAAGCCCTGGAAATCATTGAAAAAGAGCCCTGGCGCCGGACAAAGGTTTTGGAAAACGCCGCTTATATTCAAAAAAACCTGAAAAACATGGGTTTCAATATCGGAATGAGTACCACACCTGTCATCCCGGTAATTATCGGTGAAGAGATGAAAACCTTCCGTGTGTGGAAAGATCTCTACGAAGAAAAAGTCTATACCAACCCCGTCATCTCCCCTGCCGTGCCCAAAGACCGTTGTCTGTTACGTACCAGTTATATGGCCACCCATACCCGGGATCAACTGGATTTCTGCCTGGAGAAATTTTATAAAGTCGGGAAAAAGCATGGTATGATTTCCTGAAGCCACTGAAAAATAACTCAAACTCATCCTCTCCACTCTCAAATTACCCATTTTCCCCTGTCAGCCGTGCTACAGCCAGCAGGTGTGCCTGAATAAGATTGCGTTCCGATGTTTTAAAGGCGGTTTCTTCCATTTTAATGATTTGCTGGACATCCCGGATCACCCGCAGGACATCCACGGGGATTTCTGTTTGTCGGGCAGTGGCTGTACGAAGCATACGGACTGCTTCCAAAAGGAGTATTTTCAAGCGGTCATCTTCCTGGGAGGATGGCAGACGCAAAACCTGCCGGAACAGACTGCCAACAGAATTGCCGGTCTGCCCATCAATCGCTCCGTCGGGAAAAATATTTGCCAGTGTATTCAGGGCAGCCGCCAGTTCGTTGAAACTCCTGATCTTTTCCAATACACTGCCGGAAACAATATTCCACACGGCATTCCGGTGAGATTCGATATATCCGGGTTTTTCCAGTTCCGACAAGACGGCCTGCAACCAGGCATCGGACGGGATATGGCGAATTGACGTAAGAAAAGTCTCTTTATCACAATTCATAAAATCGTATTGCATTAAAACGGCCAGTTCGGGATGGAGAGCGGATAAAATGTCCGGATCCACCCCGTTTTCGTTTAAAATATCCTGTACCGGCAATCCCAACTGCCGCAACACTTCTTCCTGAAGGAGAGGGGCCATTTCCCGGATGAGCTGATGGTCCTCTTCGAGAGCGGCAAAAGCTGAATTCCCCGGTGGAAAAGCCAGGGCCGCTTCTTTGACAATCCTCAGTTCAGGATCCTGATAGAGGCGGAGGGTTTTCAGAATATCCAAACAGGGCAGACGGGATAAAATCCTGTCTTTAAGGATGGTCAATCCCTCCCCTTTCCATTCCGGATCTTCCATGAATTGACGAAATGCCCGGAAAAGTCCGGTTGAAAGCTGATTAACGCCAATCATCACCGTCTGGCTTCGCTGATGACCAATAGCCCGGAGCATGCTGCCGCTTTCCGACATGGGAATAATGCGGGCCAGGCGTTGTAAAAGTTCCCGTCCCTCCTGCCTGCTGACAGGCCGGATAGTGGGCCGATCCCGAAGTGTAGGCACAATCCTTGAGAGGAAATAACTGACAAGATGGAGTCCTGTCAGATCTTCATCCCGGCCATAAAGAATCTGCCGGAAATTTCGCGTATGGATTTCAATAAAACGGTCCATGGCCGTATCGGGTGCATAGCCGTAAAGTGATTCAATCATCTGCCGGCGTTGCATCACGGACCTGTTTCGGGTTCCCTGAAAGGTATCGTTCATGTGCCGGATCTGATCGGCATGATCGGTTGATGAAACTGTCAGGTGATGGAGGAGCGCTGTTCTGTCTTCAAGGCTCAGGAAACGGATGGTTTCACTCACAGTGCTTTGAAAGGTTCGGAACTCCCGGCCCTGCCAGATACCTCTCAGGGGAAAACGGGCGGATGAGAGTTGCAGCTTCAGGGGACTATCTGGTAATACATCCAGTCCTTCCGGTACCGTCACCGGTTTACCGGCCAGCGGATCATAGTAACCGCCCTGGCGTTGCATGGGTTCTCCGCTGCCCAATTTCACCCGCACGTCAGCTGCCAGTCCACGGGAAGCCAGCCACTCTTTAATATCCACACGGGCATGCTGATATAACTCCTGACTCCCTGCCTGTCCCACCTGCTGGCTCAAATCTGAACCGGCAATAAAAAATTCACAAACCATCTCTTTGAAACGGTCCTGCTCACTCTGTTCAACCCGCCGGGTCCGGGCGGCATAGGACCAGAGTTCATCCAGATATTGACGGATACTTTTCACCCGCTCCATCTCTTCAAAGAGGGGAATAATCCACACCGGAGGAACAAGCTCTCCACCGGAGCGGCCGAGAATTTCCCGCTGCTGTAAAAATTTCCGGTCCAGATTGACAAAAGCCCTCGGCGTATCGCTCATGCTTACCTGAAGGGCCGGAACCATGCGGGGATGACCGGTCCGATGAGCCAGCATGTTGATTTCACAAATGTTGTACACTGTCGTGTCTATGGCAAACTGGTCCTGATCCATAATTTGTTTCTGGTGAATCCGGGGCGTCAGGGCAACACGTTTGACGGCGCTTTTGAAGGCCACAAAGGGGAAAGATACGGCAGGGTCATCGAGTCTGCCGGCAATGCGGGGAATAAAATCGTGGATCGATTTCCGGAGTTGCTTGTTCAGCGAAAAATAATACTCCAGCCAATAGCGCCGTTCTTCCCGGAGTTTCCGCATCTGTCGTTCCAGTTTATCATTGTGCTGCCAGATTTTCCGTACAGGATCGCCGGAAAGTCCAACCTTGCCCAGCATTTTCCGAAAAGCGGAAGGATTGACCAGATCATAAGGCATCAGGGATTGATAGCGCTCTGCCAGTTCCACTGTCAAATCGGTAATCCGGTTCAGAAGTTTCCAGAATTTGCGGGTCGTATCTTCCAGTTTCTGGACTTTTTTCCAGAGTTCTTCCGGGGGGATGTAGGACGGATCAATTTTCCGCGCATGTTTCAGAAGTCCGGCCATGCGCTGTACATCATAGAGAAGGACTGCAGCAGCCAAGCGGTGTCCCTGGCCGCTGGGACGGGAACTTCCGTCCCAATCGCTCCAAAACGAAAGGAGTACCGGGCTCTCCACACCATGGATAATTTGCGCCCGGGCTTCGGCATCCTGCCAGGCTCTGATATCCAGAACCAGTTCATAAGCCTCTTTTGATGAGGAAATTGCCACATTTTCCCCTAAAAATTCATCCACCAGAGAACGTGCCAGGCGCCTTTTCAAATCTGTCGTGACTGTTTGATTCCGGCAAATCACATCGATCATGCTGCGAAAATCCTGCTCAACAGGCAGGGCATGGATTTGTGTGGGATGGACAGTCCGGTCAAAAAGCCTGTGTTTAAAACGTTCTGCCCGTTCTTCATCCGATTCCTTATAAAATTCCTCCTGCAGCTTCTTTTGAAGGATTTGTGTTTTTTGTGAACGAATCCAGAGTCTGCGGGCTTCATCCAGGCTATAGGCATTCTGAAACTGTTGTGTAAATGTGTGGATTCGTTCATTCAGAAATGTTTTTAATCCGGAAGGGCCTTCGAGGGGAAGGTTCCGTTTCCGGATACGGTCTGTACCCTTTTCGAGGGCCAGATCGGCAATTTCCCGGCAGACAGATTCCCATTGGAGTATGAAAGGATTGCGAGGGTTCTCCCGCAACCGTGCCGGGGGCAGATCAACCCGCCGGACCGATGCCGCTTTGATACGGATAATCCGGTTCAGGTCAATCAACATACGGCGGGTTTTAAACTGCAGATCTTCCGCCGAATCGCCACCTCCCAGGGAAAGCCGGAAGCTTTTACAGGCAGCAGTATATCCGGGAGATGTACGAGCAAAAGCCGTTAAAGGAATCAGACCGATTCCCTGATTGGCCAGTTCTGTTGCCAGCAGGTCAATAGAGACACCCGGCGGCAGATCTTTGATTTCCAGCCGGGGATACATGGCACCTTCCGGCCTGTGAATCACAATATTCTGCCTGTTCCGAAACGCCGGTAGTTCCTGCCGGGCCTTCTCCAAAGCTTTCATCCGCTCGTTGAGAATCCGGTTTCTCATTATCCGGTACTCATCCAACCGGGAAAGGGGATTTTTGTAAAAAAGAAGACCGATAAGCAAAGCCGTGGGATTGGGCCGGATTTTCCTGTTCAGCGCCTGAAAGCGCTCACGGACTGCCGGATGAGGAATATGGGCTACTGCCAGACGGGCTCCTGCCAGACAGTCGGTTTTGGATAACGAGTGAACAGTAAAAATGAGGTCCGGAGCCCTATCGGCTATAATGCCCCGTTCCCGGAGTTTCAAAGCCCGCTGACGGATGGAAGGTTCAGGCCCGAAATGGTCGGAAGGAGCAATGCCGTAATAAGATAAATCATCGATAATCCGTACACGCCGGATAGCCAGTTCCCGGATCAACAGATCCAGTGTTTCCCCTTTCCACACGAGCCCTGTAGCATTGTGAGGTGTATTGACTACTACAGCCCCCTTGTCACGCCACGACGGGTCCTGGCGCAGACAGGTATCCACGGCATGTAAAATTCCGGGGACATCGGGACGGAGATCGGGCAATGGGGGGACAGACCGGCAGTGGGGAAAGGCATGCTCGTAATTCCAACTCATATCCGAAATGATTACATCCCTGATTCCGCTATGTTGCCCGAGAATGGCAAGGGCAGTCCGTGCCGATCCGCTCACCACACAACACTCCTGTTGCCGGTAAAAAGGGTAGGAACGGAGAAAAGCCGCCAGAAATGAAAACTCCAAATCCTCGATTCTTTCAGGTTGCCGGCTCAAATTTGCATAGAAATCAAGAAGTTCCTCCCTGGTCAGGGAAACAAGAGGATCCTTTAAAGAATGGCGCTTTGCCAGAGAAGATTCACCAAGAATACGGCCCGTACTTTGGCGGGTTCTTTCCCAGAAGGATTCCAGAAGCGTATGTCCTGTAAAGGGTCTCGGATTTATCCCCGGACGGAGATCCGGACACGTATTTAATTCCGTTTCACCGGTCAGAAAGGCTTCCAGAGCACAAATTTCCGCCGCAGAGGGTGTGCCCTTCAACTCAAAATGGAGGGTTTCCATTTGTTGCAGGTAAGAACTGTTCCCCAGAACGGTCACGACCGGAAGAAAGGCAAGCCTCGGATCAAAAACCGCCGGACTCAGAAAGCGGATGACATGGTCCCGGAGTCCTGCTTCCCGTGCCAGGGAAAGATGATTAGGGGCATCATTCATCTCCACAAACATGGCGGGATATTCAAGGGTAATCTGACGATATAGTTTCCGTTCACTTTCAGAAAGGTAACGGCCGATGATAAAAAAGACCGGGGATGTATCCCCGGAAAAAAGGGCTTGGGGATTTTTCGGCAGAGAAATAAAACGGAGTCGCTCATAATCGGAGACAATGAGAGACAAATCCGTCCCGATGGCAAGTATCCGGGCTGAGGGGGCTTCAAGAGAGGTGTTCAGGACTCTGAGGAACACCCGGAGTGTCTCAAAATGCCCGCCGGAACAGAAAATCATTTCCCTGGGATCGCCGTTTTCACCCACATAATATTCCAATCCCTCCCGCTCCGTATTCAGCAAATGATCATGAATCGTACGGACCAGTTCGGGAATGTCATGACTCCGGTAACCACCGCGGGGGGCATAGGGAATGCTGGATGACACCGCCTTGACAATTAATGGCCACAGGGGATGTTTACCGGGATTTTCATCTCCGGCAAGGAGTGTCAGCATTTTTCCTTCCAGGCGGATATCCCGGACCGGATTTCCGATATGGAAACTTACCCGGCGGACATCGGAAACATCAGCGCCGGATGTGAGTTCGCTGATTTCAGATATCCTGGCTACCCGCAACGGATTGAGACGCGGAATATGTGATTGCGTATCAGGCATGAAACCGTCAGGATTCCTTTGTTTCGCTCTTTTGCAACCGTTTCAGCACATCCTGCAGCAATTCCTGAATAAATCCTACAGCCGAACCATCCTGACCTTGAAGATTGATAACGGTCCGGGCATTTCTCAACTGCTGGGAAGACTCGGCAAGCTGTGCCAGTTGGGGTGAAAGGAGAATCATTTCAGGGTGTGATTTCAGCAGTTCCATCTCCCGGCTTTCGGTTTCAATCTGCATAAGCCGGCGTTTCTGTTCTTCCCGAACCCGTGCTTCCGCTAGTGCCGCTTCCCGGGCTTGTTCCTTTCCTGAAAGCTCCAGTTTCTTCAACCGGAGAGAATGTTCCCGGTCTGCAATTTCCGTATCTGCTTCGATGCGGGCTTTTTCTGCCGAGACCCTGGCCTGCTGACTGGCTTTTTCCGTCTCTTCCAGAATGCGATCCGCCTCCCGCCGCTGCATGGCTTCTGTAATCCGTTTGTCCAGCGGTTCAATACTTTGAATGTGCAGGTTGTCCAGCTCTAATCCCAAAAGGAGAGCTGTTTCAGAAATCTGCTTTATGAGTTGTTTTTTAAGCACTTCCGGTTCAATGGCATCAATATCTTTCTGCTCAACAAACTCCCGGATCATGGCATGGGTCCGCCGTTCCAACTCCCGTGTGGCATGGACTACCACATCCGATGACCATCCCCCGGCCCGGACCAGAGCATGTAAATGGTTCCTCGAAGGCGCCACGGCCAGATCCATCACAACCCGGACTCCCAGTTTTCCCCTGGCTTCCGTATCCACCTGGGATTGCACTGCATATACATTCCCCGGAAGAGCCAGGGATGTGTGACGGGGATACCAGCGCTTTTTGTTTTCCTCAACAACCCCCTTCCGCTCCCGTAAAACAATCTGATCCGGCCGGCGATACCGGTACTCGATCAGCCATACAAGAATCAGTATGGCGATGAGCGCTCCAATAATAATCCAAAATTCCATGCGAACACCTCTTTTCCCTGTCTGTTTCTATTATGCAAATATGACGATTTTATGATTTATAAGCAACCCGGGAATATGTCTTTTGATATTTTTTTATAATTTAACATCTGTTGATGATTTGTCGAATATTCTATGTTTTTGCCGATTTTTAGTTTTTATTCAGATTTTTTCTCAGACATTCGCTTACAAACCATAAAATAATATCAGAAATTTCCTGATACACCTCTTTTTGTGACCGATCCTGCTGTTTTTGAATTTTCAGGGAGTGGTCCGCACCGGGAATCATGAGAAGGTGTCCCCGGGGATTGAGTTTACCCATAAGAAGTTCCAGTTTTCGCCGGGGTGCAAAAGGATCCTCGCCACCCTGGATAAAAAGCATGGGGACGGATTGATTCAAAAAGGGTTCGGGATTGACAGGCCAGCTTATAAAGCCTTTACGGAATTCCAGGGGTGCTCCGATAAAAATCTTTCCCGAATCCTGATGATCAGGCAAAAAAGCCGATACTAAGGCGCTGAGGGATTTCCCGCCGGTAAAATAAAAGGAATTTTCGGGGATGTAAGGTTCCTCCCGAATGCGTTCTAAAACTTTCCGGTACAAAGGTACCCACTTTCCGGCTTTGGGAAGTCCTTTCCACCGCTTAGAGGCAAAAGGGTAATTGAACCGGGCTACCAACAGTCCTTCTGTTGGCAGGGTGTCCGCCAGATATTGCAACAGATCATCCTCCATATCGTTGTAATATCCATGTCCCAAAACCAGAACCACATCCGATTCCCGGTCCGGCCGGTCAATGCAGACCTGAATTTTATCTTTTCCGTACTGCAGCGTTAGTTCTTCATGTAGGATTTTTTTCATATCGTATCCTTTATCCTTACCCATAATATAAAAGAATAATTGGTGAATTCTGAGTGGAGAGTAGTGACTTGGTGTTTTGAGTTGAGAGTTTGGCCGGGTGTGTCAATTGACGATGAGAACCAAAAGCTTCCCTCTTGAGAGGGGTTGTGAGTGTGTTACGCCGGAGGCGCAGAAACGAGTACCAAGGGAGATTGGGGTGGAAGTCAATTCTTTTCCAACAGACGCCATAAATGGCAACGATTATTATAAAAAAGACACAGAAGCGCTTTCACACTGTTGACATGGGGGACAAGGGACATGTGTCGACGGGGGCGGGTGCGATAATAAGACCAGGTAAGTCCCCTCTGAGAGGATTCTTTCGGCCCATCCGTTAATATACGCAACAAAGCCACACTCATACCTCTGTATACAGAATTCTTTTTCCCTCTCCTCCAAATCATCGTAATTTAAGCGCTCAAAAAGAGACATGTGATGTGGTGGAACGAGGACGATTCATTTGAAGATGAGGGAAAAGACACCCTCTCGACAAGTAACATTTTCAAAAAGGTATATCCTTTCATTCGCCCTTACCGGACGATTTTTATCGGGGCATTTTTTCTGGCTTTAACCGGTGTATTTTTAATTTTACTCCAGCCCCGCATCCTCATGTACATTGTGGATGAGGCCATTCCTTCGGAAACCTATACTCCGGTCCGCAACGGCGCCCTTCTCTATCTGGCCACCATGGTTTTATCGGCCATTGTAGGTTTTTTTTCCTCCTGGCTCCTTCAGTTAGCCGGTGTCAGGGCTATCAGTGATATCAAAATCAAGCTTTTTGACCATTTAATGACCCTTGGACTCCCATATTTGGAAAAATATCCCGTAGGCAAGCTGGTCAGCCGGATTGAATCCGATGCCCAGCGCCTGATTTCCCTTACTTCCACCATGATGCAACGGGTCCTCATGGCGGCTGGAATGCTTATTGGAGCCATGGTAATGCTGCTCATTGTGGATTACCGCCTTTTTCTCATTGTAGCAGCGGTTTTACCGGTAGTCATTACTGGGACCTATTTTCTGTTCAAATATCTCCGGCCATTTTTTCGGGAGGAACGGGCCCGTTATGCCACCATCAGCGGGATTGTGGCGGAATTTCTCAAATCGGTTTCCATCCTCCAAATCTTCAACCGGAAACACTGGGCCGCCCGGCGACTTGAAAAAGAGAATCAATCTTACCGGCGCTTTGCGGCAAAAATTGCTTATGTGGAATACGGGATTTTCCGGGGACTCGCCTTTATGGAAGTCCTGATAACTATGGCCGTGCTGATATTGGGATCAAAATGGATCAGTGCAGGAACCATGACTATCGGGACCCTGATTCTTTTTTCCCAGTACATTGCCCAGATCTACTGGCCTATCATCATGCTGAGTGAGCAATTGGGAGAAATCCAGCGGGCGGGAGGTGCCGCAGACCGCATTTTTACCACTCTTGAAATGAAACCTGTTATCCCGGATATACCCGATCCCCTCCCCTTCCCCGATGAAATACACCGGATTGAATTCAGAAACGTATCCTATAGTTACGAACCGGACAAACCGGTACTGAAAAATATCTCCTTCAACGTACGTGCCGGTCAATCCGTGGCTATCGTAGGTCCCACCGGCGGCGGAAAAACAACCATTCTCAACCTCTTATGCCGTTTCAGGGATCCGGATGAAGGAGCTATTTATATCAACGGGACCGATATCCGGCGTTTTGCCGTACAGGATTTGCGGCATCATTTCGGACTGGTACTCCAGGACCTTTACCTCTTTCCCGCCTCAGTCAAAGAAAATCTCATGGCTTTCCGGGAGGATATCCCCGAGGAACAGATTCACCATGCCATTCAGGTAAGTCGTATCGACTCGGTCCTTTTTCAGCGCGGACTTTCTATCCATGACAACCTGGCTGAGGGTGGAAAAAATCTGTCTTATGGTCAGCGCCAGCTTCTGGCTGTGGCACGGGCCCTTACCGTGAACCCTTCCATCCTCATTCTGGATGAAGCAACATCCTCTGTAGATCCCGGAACAGAGCAGAAAATCCAGCATGCCATCAACACCCTCATTGAAGAACGGACAAGCTTCATTGTCGCCCACCGCCTTTCCACTATCCGGCATTGCGACATCATCCTCTTTATCCGGGACGGGAGAATTATGGAGATGGGAAATCATGACGAACTGATGATCAAAAAAGGGTTCTATTATGACCTGATCATGAAACAACGGGAGGGTGTGGCATGAAACACGTCCTCCGCTGGTTCCTCCCCTTTTGGAAACTCCGGCGCAAAGGCATGGGATTTCTCCTTTTGATTACAACTCTGGCCATCGCCGCTAAAACGATTTATCCCTATATTTTCAAATTTGTCATCGATCACCTGACCCGGGATATTCACTATGACAGTATCCTCACCTGGGTATGGATCATCCTGGGGGTGGGACTTGTCCGTGAAATCACGCAATGGCTGCTTCCCGCGACACGCTATTTCATGAATATGGGTATCGGCATGGATATCCGCCTGAATTATTTCCATGAAATCATGAAAAAGGATCACACCTTTTTTGGCCGGCACCGGACCGGAGATCTTACAACCCGCCTGACGGATGACATCGATGGGGATTTGAAAATCGCCTGGTATGCCGCGTCGGGAATCCTCCGGCCTGTGGAAGCCTTTCTCACGCTGGGATTCAGCATTACCCTTATGCTTTCCCTGAATTGGCGCCTGACCTTAATTGCCGTGGCACCGTTCCCGGTAATCATCTGGATTATTACAAAAACTGAACACATCCAGCAACGGGCATATAGCCTGCGACAGAAAAAAACCAGCGAAACAGTGGACGTTCTGGAATCAACCTTTTCCGGCATCCGGATTGTCGTGGGATATGTGGCGGAAAAAGCCCAGGGGAAAATCTTCCGCCGTGTGATGAAAGAACGGGTCAACGCAGAAGAAAAGGTGGTTTTAATCCGCTCTTTTCTGGAAAGCCTAGGTGCTATGATCAATCAGGTAGGACTCGTGATTATTCTTTTTGTGGGAGGATTTTTCGTCCAGCAGGGACGTATGAGTCTGGGTGAATTCTATGCCTTTGTCGCCTATCTCTCGGGTATGACCGAAACCATCTGGACCATCAGCTGGTTTTTTGTATCCACGAAAATGGTGGAAGCCTCTATCAGTCGTCTCGAACAATTGGAGCAATTTTCCGATGCAGAATACGGCCACGCCCGCCCGGGACAGTCTGCCCCTTCTATTTCAATAGATGGGGCCTCATTCATTTTTCCGGACAGCCGGGAGCCAATCTTTCAGGATATTTCCTTTACTGTTCATCCCGGGGAAATCGCAGCCGTGACCGGTTCGGTTGGTTGCGGTAAAACGACACTGCTGAATTTGGCAACCGGTTTTTATCCCGCTGCTACAGGGGATGTCCGGCTGGGGGATATTCCACCCCGTCAAATGGAACGGGAAACCCTGGCATCCCTCATCGGATATGTCCCCCAGGAAGTGGTTCTCTTTACCGGCAGTGTTCGGGAAAATATTCTTATGGGGCGAAATCTGGATGAAGCCACTGTTTTAAAAGCCCTGAAACTGGCTGCAGCAGATACGGAATTCACACTGGATACGGTGCTACAGCAGGGCGGTGTGGGACTCTCAGGCGGTCAAAAAGCCCGTGTGGCTCTGGCAAGGGCCCTGGTGCATGATCCGAAAATCCTGATTATGGATGATATCACCTCTGCGTTGGATGCCAAAACAGAAGGCATTTTGTGGCAACGGCTCCGGGAAAATTCCACAAACCGGGCTGTGCTGATCACTACCCACCGGGAAGCCACGGCAAAACAAGCAAATAAGATAATCTGGCTGGATCAGGGAAAAATCCGGGATATCTGTTCCCACGGTGAACTGCTGGAAAAATACGCCGAATATCGCCATCTCTTTGCCAAACCCTGACAGGATTTTGTACATTCCGGTGAATTAGAAATAAATCAATCTGTAAAAGGCAATAAACCGTGATTACCTCCTGGTTTACATGGGAAAAGCTATGCCACGTGATGAACACCCGCCTGACAGGTGAGATGTTTAAGGCATGTTATTCCCATGTAAAGGGTGAACTGGTAATTCAAAACAGTAATCCCCAAAAGGATTCCATCCGCATTCACCAGGATCAGCCTCTCCCCTTTCTCTTTCTCCAACCCATCCACCCTCCGGGACAGAAGGTTCCCATCTTTACCGATTTCAAGCCGTCCCGATTTGTGGAAGCCGCCATTGCCGGGACAGACCGGGACATCCGCCTGAAATTTACGGCGGATCAAACCCTCATCATCCGTATCCGCCCTCCGAAAAACAATGTCTTTTTTATATCCTCTGCGGGGTTTGATACGTTTAAGAAATCGACGGACCAGGTTATCCATTTTGATGCCACACCTGCTTTTTTTCAAACTCTTTCAGACGATCCGCGACTGAACGACCGCTGGAAAAAGAGGCTCCGGAAATTATATCCGGATCTTTCATGGCCTGAACTTCAACAAGAGATTGCCCGGGCCAACGGACAGGTTCTGGGTGGACGCTTTATCCTGCTGCCACTTCCGCAGGAAAAATTCAATCCTCACCGCTTTTACGACACCTACCGGCATTACGTAACCAGCCGGTTAAAAGAGCTCCATTTCAAACCGGAAAAGGATCGGCTCATGTCGACACTTGCCTCACGGGCAGAAAAAGTCTCCCGCAGAATCCGGCAACTTGCCAAAACAGAAGAGCAGGCAGATCTCATCAAACGGTACCGGATTTATGGGGATATCCTCATGACCATACTCAATACGCTGCAGCCGGGACAGGAAAAAGCCGAAATTCCCATGGAACTCCGTCCACTGGGCTTTCCCGATACCATTCCTCTGAAACCGGACTTATCCCCTCAAACCAACGCACAGCGCTATTACAACAAAGCCCGGAAACTTGAACGAGCCCGGCAGGAATCCCGGGAAACAGAAACGGCGCTACATAAGGAATACGAGGAACTGAAAGCAAAAGCCACCGAACTGGAGGCCATTGACTCTTTAATTGATCTCCGGAAGTGGTCGAAAAAAAACAAGGATCTGCTAACCCGCCTGAACCGGACGGAAAATCCGCAAAAAGCGGACACGGCACGCCTGCCTTACCGGGAATTTTTTTATCAATCCTGGCGAATCTGGGTCGGCAAATCAGCCAGGGATAATGACGAAATGACTTTTCATCTTTCCCATAAAAATGATTTATGGCTCCATACGCGGAATTCCACAGGATCCCATGTCATTATCCGCCGTGAAGGAAAATCCCATATCCCGGGACATGTGATTGAATATGCCGCGTCCCTTGCCGCCCGATTCAGCGAAGAAAAACACGCATCCCTGGTCTCCGTGGTGTGTACCGAACGTAAACATGTCGTCAAACGAAAGGGATTCCCTCCGGGCAAAGCCCATTATAGCCTGGAAAAAAACCTGCTCATCAAGCCGGCGGAAATCGAATGAAAACCTTCAAATTGACAATCCAACAAGCGAATAAAAAAAAGATTCTGAACATTGAGGAAGGATCTCTCTTATCCCGGACACTCCCGGATCATGGGATTCCATTGGATACACCCTGCGGGGGATACGGAAGCTGCGGGAAATGCAGGATTACCTATCTATCCACTCCACCGGATCCGACCCCGGCCGAAAAAAAGAACATCCTGCCCGAATCCCTGAAAAAAGGGCTTCGCCTGGCCTGCCAGCATCATGTGACGGAAGATACATCCATTAAAATAGAAGAGCTTCCGGAGAAAAAGAGTCTTCATATTTTATCTGACGGCATTGACCTTGAGGGAGAGCTCGATCCGGACATCCCGGAGGGAGTATCTTTGAATAAACCTTTGGGCCTGGCCGTGGATATGGGCACCACCACTCTGGTTTTAACCCTTCATGATTTGAAAAGCGGCAAGCGCCTTGGGCTCCGAAGTGCACCCAATCCCCAGAGTCTGTACGGGACAGACATCATCAGCCGGGCAACAGCCGCGACCGAATCTCCCAACGAAGCCAAAGCACTTCAACGGCTGATGATTGAAAAAATCAACGACCTGATCCGGGATATGACCGATACACCCCGTGATATCGTCCATGTGGTCATGGCCGGGAATACTGTGATGTCACACCTTTTTTTGGGCCTGTCTATGGATTCTCTGGTCACGGCGCCTTATATCGCCCCGGTAACGGACATGCAGGTACTGGAGAGTAAAGAAAGCGGGCTGACAATCCATCCCCGGGGTAAGGTAAGCTTATTACCCTGTATCGGCAGTTTCATTGGGGGAGATATTTCAGCGGATTTACTGGTCTGCAGAGAAATTTTACCGGAAGATGTCACATACCTTTTAATGGATCTGGGCACCAATTGTGAAATAGTATTAAAAACACCGGAAATCTCCGTGGCGGCTTCAGCTCCGGCCGGTCCCGTCATGGAAGGAGCGGGAATCACCTGCGGAATGCAGGCTGAAGCAGGAGCTGTAAGTGACTTGTTTTTTAACGGAGATGGCCGGTTTCAGGCGGTGACAATCGATAATGAACCCGCAAAGGGCATTTGCGGCAGCGGACTGATTCACAGCATTCATACGCTGTGGAAACAGAAACGGATTACCGATGACGGACGGTTCGTGGAGAATATTCACAAAAAAGGCTTCATGATAGACAAAAATGTGTATCTGTCTCCCCGGGATATCCGGGCCTATCAAATGGCAAAAGGAGCCATTGCCGCCACACGGAAAATGCTTCTTCAGGATGCCGGATTGTCTGTCCAGGACCTGGATTACCTGGTTCTCGCCGGGGGATTCGGTCACTATATCCGTCCGGAAGCCGGTATGGAGACAGGAATTTTCCCCCGCCTTCCGGCAGACGCTTTCCTTTACCTGGGTAATGGAAGCCTGGGAGGATGTGAACTGATTCTGAAAAATAAACAAACCGTCCCTGTCATTCAACGACTGGCACAAAATACACGGCATTCCGAACTGGCGGGGAGACCGGATTTTCAGGAAATGTATGTTATGAACATGGGAGTGACGAGTGACGAGTGACGAGTGACGAGTGACGCGTGACGCGTAACGAGTTGACAGTTAACGAGTGATTCTGTGCGTCAATAGATCCACTCAAGCAAATTCATCATTCATCATTAAAAAAATTATGTAAATATAATTTCCGCTCCGGCTGATTTTTCGTAGAATGTCGCCACATTGATAATGTCGTTGACCTGTGGCGTAAAATCTTCTTTGGTCAAATGAAACATATCTACAGTGGCTTTACAGGCATAGAGTTCGGCCCCGGCATCAGAAAGCATTTCAATGAATTCACTCACCGGTGGAATATCCAGTTTTTCCATCTCTTTTTTCATTTTGTGAGTGGCAAAAGCGGACATACCAGGAATCATTCCCAGCAGTGTCGGAAGATGCATAGCCGGATTTCCCACAGTGGCAACTTTAATTTTATCTGCCTTCTTTTTCATAATGGCTTCAAGTCCGAAAAAGGTAAAAAACACCGTGGCTTCAATGCCCTCCATCCGGGCACCGTTTGCCATAATAAGACCGGGATAAACCCCTTCCAGGGATCCCCTGGAAATCACAATGGACACTTTTTTTATTTTTGATTCTGACATATTTGCTCCTTTATGTTATACACATCCCTGGGGTTTGGGAAGACCGGAAATTTTGGCTGCCTTTTTAGCAGGTCCATCCGGGAAAAGGCTGTACAAGTCCTTGGTCGGAATTCCACCGACTTTGTTTAATCTTCGGATGGAGGGTGCTGTACCATTTTCTTCGTAATCCTTCCGCATGAAATGAATTACCTTAAAATGGTCGTCCGTCAGCTCTATGCCTTCTTCCCTGGCAAGCGCCCGGGCAATCTCCTCATTCCACTGGGATGCATCCGTCATAAACCCTTCCGCATCCACATCGACAGTAACATTGACTATCTTTTTTTCAGTCATAGTTTAACTCCTTTATTTGGATTGATTGGTTGATGGGTTGATTGGGGGATTGGGTGATTGAGTCCCCAGGCTCTTCAGGATACTCAGCAACACATAGAATGTTCGTTTCACTTCAGGCTGATTTAGTTCACGGAGAAGACGGAAAAGGGATACTTTTTTCGGTACTTTCCACGCTTCGGATGTATAGTCCTGAAGGACATTATCGGTCAGTTCCCCACCATCTTTTAAAAGTTTAAAGACTCCCTTTTTTTCCAGTTTATCCATTTTTTCCAGGGCGGCATCAAACATATCCCGGGTCAAAGGTGTTACATCATCCACAAAATCGTTGATACTCTCCAGCCGTTCAAACAAACCGATGAGAGTTCGCGTATTGCGCAGCAATTTTTTAACCAGAAAGAGTAAATCTTCATAGGAAAAATAGGCGGAAATATCATCAAGTTCCTGAACCGCTGTTTGAAAAAGATCTGACACGACCGGTGTAAAATCTTCTTTCAATTCACGGAGTTCTTCCTGTCTTCGCCGGGTAATCATCACCTGTTCCGTTAAAAAATCCAGTTTTTCATGGATTTTCTCCAGTTCTTTACTCATATCATCCTCCCTCATCGAATTTTTCCCGCCATATTCATCTGGGTTTCGATGGGCATCTCACCGCCTTTGATGAGGATATTCCAGTAGACCCAGCGAAACATCATTTTTCCCCAGTGATTCATTTTGGTTTCTTCCAGAAGAGAGAATGGACCGATACCGGGCAGGGGATATTTTCCCGGCAGGGGTTCCACATCGTAATTAAAATCGATAAGCATTCCTTTGCCAAAACCTGATTCAATAAAGCAGTTGGCATGACCATCGAATTCTTCTCTCAATGGCAAACCATCAATAGCCCGCAACAGGTTTTCCTGGAGAATTTCCGCCTGAAAATGGGCAACAGATCCTGCTTTGGAACTGGGAAGATTGGTGGCATCCCCGATGACAAAAATATTTTTCCACTTTTTGGATTGAAGGGTTTTCGGGTGGGTTGGAACAAAATTCAGTTCGTCCCCCATACCGGAACGTTCAATCACCGGATCCCCCATATTGGTGGGAATGGTAACTAGAAGATTGTACTCTACCTCTTTTTCATCCCAGGAACGGATTTTGTTGGCTTTCGGATCCACTGATCCCGTACTGAATTCCGAGACAAGATTTATGTTCTTCTTCTGGAGAAAATCTCCCAAAATCTGGGCGGCCCTGGGCTTGGTAAAGGCTCCCGGAAGCGGTGTAACAAAAGTCAGATCCACCTTATCCCGGATTCCCTTCTCTGTAAACCACCAATCTGCCAGAAAAAGAAATTCCAGGGGTGCCACTGGGCACTTAATAGGCATTTCAGTAATATTTAACACCAGCTTTCCACCCTGCCAGAATTTGAGAAATTTCCGCAGGTTACAGGCGCCTTCCAGGGTATAAAAATCAAAAATGTTTTTGTACCACCCCTCGCCTTTGAGTCCCTCTGTTTCATCCGGGTTGATCTGTGTGCCTGTAGCAATAATCAGAAAATCGTAGCTTAATACCTGCCCGTTTTGAAGTTTTACACGGTTCTGATCCGGTTCAATCAATTCAATATCTGATAAAATCAGTTCAACATCCGATGGTATAAAATCCCGCTTCGGTTTGATTACATCATTCCGCTTGTAAATATTGAACGGTATAAATAAAAGTCCCGGCTGATAATAATGCTCCTCAACCTTGTCCACCAGGGTGATTTTCCATTCTCCTTTATCAAGCTGCTTCACCAGCTTGTTGGCCATCATGGTACCTGCTGTACCGGCTCCCAAAATCAATAATTTTTTCATGGATTGACCTGCCTTTTTCACGTTAATGATTCACCTATCTTATAAGCGGGTGTGTGATTAACAATGGCGAAAACAGTTACAATTAAACCGATTTATAAGGACAAAATGGGTAATTCGTGAAAAAAATGCGCACTTATTATGAACACATGTTATTTACTTGGTTCCAAAGATCCGGTCACCGGCGTCACCCAGGCCGGGGATAATATAACCATCCTCGTTCAGATGGTCGTCAAGGGCAGCGGCATAGATTGTCACATCGGGAAAATTTTCATCCATGTACTGAGCCCCTTCAGGTGCAGCCACCATACACAGGGCTTTGATATTGGAACAGCCTTCATCCGTCAACATTTCGCATACCTTGGCCATTGAATGTCCTGTCGCCAGCATGGGGTCGATGATCAGGGCATCGCGAATCTGAATGTCATTATTGAATTTTTTGTAATATTCCACCGGATAAAGGGTCTCTTCATTGCGATAGAGCCCTACCACATTTATCCTGGCCGAAGGAATCAGAGCCAGTACACCATCCAGCATCCCGAGTCCTGCCCTGAGGATGGGAACCACTGAAATTTTCTTTCCGGAGATTCGTTCGGCATCGGCTCTGCCCTTCCAGGTCATAACACTCCGGGGTTCCAGAATCAGATCCCGAGTGGCTTCATAGGTGAGCATAATGGTAATTTCCTGGGTCAGTTGCCGGAAATGGGAGATACTTGTATCCACCCGGCGTAAAAGTCCCAACTTGTGTTTTATCAACGGATGATCCACAACCAGAATACTCATAATGTTCCTCAATTTTTTTTAAATGGTACTTATTTTATGGCACGCTGTCATGATTTCATTTTCGCGGTTTTCGTTTTTTTCGCCGGCGGGGCCACAATCAGCACAAATTCCCCTCTGACGGGATGTTCCTGAAACCACTCCAGGGCTTCACTCACCGTCCCCCGGAATAAAGTTTCATGAATCTTTGTCAATTCCCGGCCTACCAACAGATCACGGTCCCCGCAATATTCCTGAAGTTCTTCCAGGAGCTTTAAAATCCGGTGGGTGGATTCAAAGAGAACCGTCACGTGGGAACGATCGGCCATCAGTTTTAAACGGGTCTGGCGTCCTTTTTTATGGGGTAAAAAACCTTCAAAGGTGTATATATCCACCGGAAAATGGCACACACTTAAAAGAGTTGTAACAGCAGAGGGACCTGGAATGGGGATAACTGGAATGCCGGTATTGACCGCCTCACGAATCAGTCCGTTGCCCGGATCGCTGATGACGGGCGTTCCCGCATCGGATACCAGAGCTACCTGTTGCCCTTCCTGCAGCAGTTTAAGAATGCCCGGTATGCTGTTCTTTTCATTATGCCGATGGTGAGCAATGATTTTCGGGGGTGTAATCCCATATTTATCCAGAAGAATGCGGGTCACACGGGTATCTTCACAGGCGACCACATCCACCGATTTCAATGTTTCCACCGCCCGGAAGGTAATATCCTCAAGATTCCCGATAGGTGTGGCCACAATGTAGAGTTTCCCTTGTATCATGATTCAGCTCCCGGAGAATATACAATATCCTGCATAAAAGAAAAAAGGCCGTCCGTACATGAACGACCTTTTTTGGGGGTAGGGGGTATAAAATAATATTTAATCAAACGAGTTTTTTCAAGGAAAGCCTGATTTTGTCAATACCCTGGAGAATTTCATCCCGGTTTACATTCAGGTGGGGACGGAAGCGGACCGATTTTTCACCGCATCCCAGCATGAGGACCTTCTCCTTTTCCAGTTCACTCAGAAAAGTATTCCGTGCTTTCTCATCTTTCAGGTCGAAGGCACACATGAGTCCTTTTCCCCGGACATTGGATACAAGTCCCGGAAAATCATCCGCAATCTTTTCCAATTCAACCAGCAGGAATTCACCCTGAATCCGGGCATTATCCACAAGGTTTTCCTCTTCGATGATTTTGAGGATATATCCGAAGCGAACCATATCCACCAAATTACCACCCCAGGTGGAATTAATCCGGCTGGATTCGGCAAAGACATTATTCTCCACCTCATCGATCCGTGGACCGGCCAGGATACCGCATACCTGACTTTTCTTTCCGAAGCTGATGATATCCGGTATTACCCCGTAATGCTCATAAGCCCAGAACTTCCCCGTGAGTCCCACACCTGTCTGGACTTCATCAAAAATCAGGAGAATTTCATGATCGTCACAGATTTTGCGGAGTTCACGGATAAATTCCGGCCGGAAGTGATTATCGCCGCCTTCACCCTGAATGGGTTCCAGAATCAATGCGGCAATATCGTCGGGATTTTCATCGATGGCCTGATGAATCTGTTTTAAGGATTCGGCTTCCGCTTTTTTCACCTTTTCCAGGTTTTCATCATTCAGGGGGAACACCAGTTTGGGATTCAATACCCGGGGCCAGTCGAATTTGGGAAAATACCGGGTTTTCCGGGGATCGTGAGTATTGGTCAAAGACAGGGTATATCCGGTCCGGCCGTGAAAACACTGCTGAAAATGGATCACCTGGTACCCTTTGGGCTCCTTGTATCCTTTTTCAAAATTCTTCCGGACCTTCCAGTCGAAAGCGGTTTTCAGGGCATTTTCCACTGCCAGTCCGCCCCCTTCAATAAAAAAGGCATGCGGGAGTTCTTCGGGAATTCCAACCCGGCTGAAAATTTCCAGAAATTCCGCCATCTCTTCTGAATAGACATCAGAATTCGTTGGTTTGTGAATTGCCAGTTTGCCCAGCTCTTCCTGCTTTGCCACAAGTTTGGGATGATTGAAGCCCACAGCCATGGATGCAAACATGGAAAAGAAATCCAGATAACAGTCTCCATTCCGCTTGTCCACCATCCAGGATCCCCTGGATTTTTCCAGATCAATCACAGGTTCCATACCATCTGCCAACATGTGGCGAGCCAGTACTTTCCGAACATCTTTTGCCTGAATCATTCAGTCCTCTCTTTCTCCGTATATCAGGTGTTAAATTTCAAATTTGATTCCCTGTGCCAGTGGGAGTTCAGTTCCATAGTTAATGGTATTTGTCTGCCGGCGCATATAGAGTTTCCAGGCATCGGAACCGGATTCACGGCCACCGCCCGTCTCTTTTTCACCGCCGAAGGCTCCGCCGATTTCCGCCCCGGAGGTGCCGATATTCACATTGGCAATCCCGCAATCCGATCCCCAGGCGCTGAGAAAAGTCTCTGCTTCCCGCAGGTTGTTGGTAAAAATGGCGGATGAGAGTCCCTGTACCACATCATTGTGAATATCAATGGCTTCCTGTACATCACCGGTATATTTGATGAGGTACAGAATGGGGGCAAAAGTCTCTTCCTGGACAATGGGATAGGAGTTTTCCACCTCCATAAGGGCAGGAACCACATAACAGCCGGATTCATAGCCGGGACCTTCCAGTACATCACCACCATAGACCAGGGCGCCGCCTTCTTTTTTCACTTCTTCAATGGCATCGGTGAACATTTTAACAGCTTCCTTGTCAATCAGGGGTCCTACATGGTTATCTGTATCCAGGGGAGTTCCGATTTTCAGGGATTTGTAGGCTTTCACCAGAGATTCTTTCACTTTATCGAAAACCGATTCGTGGATAATCAGGCGACGGGTTGTGGTGCAGCGCTGTCCGGCTGTTCCCACGGCTCCGAAAACAATAGCCGGAATCGCCATTTTTAAATCTGCATCAGGCGTGATGATGATGGCATTATTGCCACCCAGTTCACAAATGATTTTACCAAAACGGCGGGAAACCACCTCATTGGCATGACGCCCAACGGCCGTGGAACCGGTAATGGAGATAAGTGAGACCCGTTTATCATTGAGCATCCGTTCACCTACAGTCCGTCCTCTGCCGATCACCAGATTGAAAATGCCTTCAGGAAGGTCGTTTTCTTTCAGAACCTGAGCTACAATATTCTGCACAGCTACGGCGGTCAAAGGTACTTTGGAGGATGGTTTCCATACGTTCACATCTCCGCAGACAGCTGCAATCATGGCATTCCAGGCCCAAACAGCTACCGGAAAATTGAAAGCCGTCACAATCCCCACAATACCCAAAGGATGGTACTGGTCATACATCCGGTGATTGGGCCGCTCAGACTGCATCGTAAATCCATAAAGCTGACGGGATTGCCCCACGGCGAAGTCGCAGATATCGATCATCTCTTGAACCTCTCCCCAGCCTTCCTGGAGAGATTTGCCCATTTCGTAGGACACCAGGCGTCCCAGAGGATCTTTGTACTCCCGCAGCTTCAGTCCGATCTGGCGGACAATTTCACCCCGGCGGGGAGCCGGCGTTTTGCGCCAGATTTTAAATGCTTCTGTTGCCTTTTCAATAGTCTTTTCATAATCCTCTTCCGAACACTGATACACACTGGCAATATGTTTGCCGTCGGCGGGGGATACGACATCCAGCAGCCCCTCATCCGTTCTTTTCAGCCATTCCTGTCCGGTCGAACAGCCGAAATTCTCTTCTTTCACACCCAGTTGCTTCAAAAATTCCATTATATCCTCTCCTCTCTTAATATTGGGTTTCCACTTCATCTATCAATTCAGCCAGGCTGATTCTTTCCATCTTTGACTCAATATCCCGCTGAATATCCTCAAATAAATCCAGAAAATATTTGTTGATTTTTTTATTCAGGGGGATTTGTTCATGGTTTCCGCTGACGGCCAGGTGAAAAGCCTTCCGTGTCTCAATGGCACAGTAAAGTTGCTGCAGATTAATCTGGTCCGGTGTCATATTAAGGATAAATCCACCACCGGCGCCCTGCATACTTCGAATAATTCCCGCTTTAGCCAGCATCGACAAAATAAGACGGAGCTGGGATGCATTAATGCCTGTCATCTCTGAAATATCCCCACTGGATAAGACATTGGGATATGCCTTGGCAAGACAATGGACCGCCTTTACTGCTGTTGATAATTTTAACGATGCAGACATATTTAATCCTAACTGTTGCAGTGAGTGTAACATTTATTTTTGAGAGAGGCAAATGGATTTTACGTTGAGACGTTGAGATGTTGAGACGTTGAGACGTTGAGACGTTGAGACGTTCAGATGTTGAGACGTTGAGATGTTGAGACGTTGAGATGTTGAGACGTTGAGATGTTGAGACGTTGAGACGTTCAGACGTTGAGACGTTGAGACGTTCAGACGTTGAGACGTTGAGACGTTGAGACGTTGAGATGTTGAGACGTTGAGATGTTGAGATGTTGAGACGTTGAGACGCTGAGATGTTGAGACGTTCAGACGTTGAGATGTTGAGACGTTCAGACGTTCAGACGTTGAGACGTTGGAGCTCGCTGTTCACAGTCGGCAGTCGTTAGTTGACAGTCGACAGTTGACAATCGGCAGTCGGCAGTTGACAGTCGGCAGTCAACAGTGAACAGTGTGTGTCAGGATATAAGTAACAGTTTTGTGTCAAGAGATGGGTAATACTTTTTGGAAATAAGGTAGCCATGGTTTTTGTCATACAATTATTTTACTTCAAACGGCTTTAAAAGACATCATGTTCACGTTAATTATTCCAAGCATATAATTGGAGAAATAGAGAGTGTCACAAAACGCCGGTGCTTTGTCTGTATAGGTTTTACAGACTGTCTCTGTCTTTGTCCGGGCCTCTTCTTTGCTGGAGGAATCTGCAACTCCAGCGGTCCAACACTGCTGTTGAATTGTTTGGACTTAAATCCGTTGGCGTGACCCCGCCGTG